>JANLZT010000356.1:0-4517 GCA_031366465.1 Betaproteobacteria bacterium
GACACGCTGCGCTTCGTCAAGCCGGTGGGCATCGGCGACACCATCCAGGCCCGGCTGACCTGCAAGCGCAAGATCGACCGCAACAGACGAGACGCCAGCGGCCAGGGCCAGGGCGTGGTGGCCTGGGATGTGGAAGTCAACAACCAGCGCGGCGAGCTGGTGGCCAGCTACGACATCCTGACCCTGGTGGCTAAACGAAGCTAGGCTGTGAAGTGAGCGCCTTGCCCGCCCCTGATGTCACGGGCTTCGACCTGCGGGCCCTGCCCGAGGGTTTCCATGACGACCCCTACCGCTGGTATGCGGCCTTGCGGGCGCAGGGGCCCGTCTGGGCGATGCCCGATGGCAGCGTGCTGATCACCGGCTACCGGGCCTGCGAGGCGGTGTACCGGGATGCACGGGTGTTCACGTCCGACAAGAGGTGCGAGTTCGGCCCCAAGTACGGCGTCGGCAGCCCGCTCTACCAGCACCACACCACCAGCCTGGTCTTCAACGACCCGCCCTTGCACACGCGGGTGCGGCGCCTGATTGCCGGGGCCCTGACGGTGCGTGCCACCGATGCGATGGAGGCGCGGCTGGTCGCCTGGATCGATCACCTGTTGGACCGCATGGCGGCCAAGGCCGCCGCTGGCGAGGCCGTGGACCTGATCGAAGACTTCGCCTCGGCCATCCCCATCGAAGTGATCGGCAATCTGCTGGGCGTGCCGCAGGCCCAACGCGCCCCGCTGCGCGACTGGTCGCTGGCCATCCTGGGCGCGCTCGAACCCAGCCTGAGCCCCGCCCAGCTGGCGCGCGGCCACCGCGCGGTGAGCGATTTCGTCGCCTGGCTGCGCGGCCTGGTGGCCGAGCGGCGGGCCCGGCCTGGTGATCCGGCCACCGATGTGCTGACGCGGCTGATACAGGGCGAGTTGGGCGGCGAACAGCTCAGTGAAACCGAGCTGTACCAGAACTGCATCTTCATCCTGAATGCCGGCCACGAGACCACCACCAACCTGATCGGCAATGGCCTGGTGGCGTTGTTGCAATGGCCCGAGCAACGCCGCCTGCTGACAGCGCAGCCCGGCCTGATCCGCGAGGCGGTGGAAGAGTTGCTGCGTTTCGAGAGCAGCAACCAGCTGGGCAACCGCCTGAGTGTTGACGGCGCCGTGGTGGGCGGCGTGGCGCTGCCGGCCGGCACCCGCATCACGCTGTGCATTGGCGCCGCCAACCGCGACCCCGAGGTCTACCGCGACCCCGATGCGCTCGACATCACCCGCAGCCCCAACCGCCACCTGGCCTTTGGCTTCGGCGCCCACCAGTGCGTCGGGATGAGCCTGGCGCGCCTGGAGGGGCGTGTGGCCATCGGCCGATTCCTGCAGCGCTTTCCGGCCTATGCGCTGGCGGGGCCGGCCGTTCGCGGCGGGCGGGTGCGATTTCGCGGCTATCTGCGGGTGCCGCTGCAGGGCTTGTGAGTCGGGCCCTTGGCATGGCGGCACGGGCCGTCATTTTGCAAGGGGATTTGTCGGATGTGCGCCAACGGCGCTTTCCGTGATGATGCGCACCACCCCTGGCCCCGCAGAGGGCCCCCTGGAGACCTGCCCATGATCCGCCTGATCCGAGTGACCCGCCGCCTGCTGCCCATCGCGGTGGCCAGCACCATGGCTGCCACCCTGTCCACCCCCGCCTGGGCCGGCGAGGCCCTGAAGATCGCCAACATCGTTGAGCTGTCAGGCGCCGGGGCCACCTCGGGCACCAACTTCAAGAACGGCATCGAGTTGGCCGTCAAGGAGATCAATGCCAGCGGCGGCATCCTGGGCCGGCAGATCGAGACCAGCACCGCCGACACGCAAAGCAACCCCGGCGTGGCCAAGGGCCTGGTCACCAAGGCCATCGACGACAACGTGTTTGCGGTGTTTGGCCCGGTGTTCTCGGGCTCGATCATGGTCCGCATGGCCGAGACGCGCCGTGCCGAGGTGCCCAACTTCACCGGCGGCGAGGCCGCGGCCATCACCAAGCAGGGCAACCCTTACATCTTCCGCACCAGCTTCAGGCAAGACACCGCGATGCCCAAGGTGGCGCGCTACATCGCCCAGCGCCGCCAATAAGTGAGTGTTTGGCAGCGATGAGTGTTTTTGACGAGCCCAAGGTCGATTGCCACAACCATGTGCTCGACCCAGCGCGCTTTGCCTATGCGCCTGGTGTCGCCTACCACCCGGCCGGGCAGGAGATCGGCACACGCGAGCAGCACGCTGCGGTGATGACGGCCTATGGCGCCCGCCATGCGCTGCTGGTCGGCCCCAACTCGGGCTATGGCCGCGACAACCGCTGCCTGCTGGACGCGCTGGCCCACAGCGGCGGCCGCTTCAAGGGCATCGCGGTGGTGGCGCATGACACCGGGCAGGCTGAGTTGCTGCGGCTCAAGGCCGCAGGCGTGGTCGGCATCGCCTTCAACCCGACGATCGATGGCGTGGCGCATTTTGACGATGCCGGCCCGCTGCTGCGCCGGCTGGCGGATCTGGACATGTTCGTGCAGTTCCAGGTCGAGGGCGACCAGATGGCCGCGCTGGCACCGCTGCTGCTGGCCAGCGGCGCGCGCCTGCTGATCGGCTGGCGATCACGGCGCAGAAAGCCCCGTTTGTGCTGATGACCCTTTTCGGCCACCCCGCCAGCCGCAAACAGGCGGTGGCTGGCTTCGGCGGCGCGATTGCAGCGGGACCGTCGGGTCTTTAGTGCAGCATCCGCCGCGCTGGGCCGGCGTGCTCGCCGGCCTGCGGCTACTTCAAGGGCTGGTGCTGGCGCAGGCTGTCGACCGTGCGGCGCCAGGCGTCTGCAGAATCGTCGGCGCGGTAGGCCTTGGTGGGTTCGCCGGCAGCGCCGGTTTGCAGATTGAAGCCATGGGTGGCTTGCGGGTAGACCACCAGCTCGAAGGGCTGGCCGCCGTCCTTGGCGGCTGCGGCGATGGCCTGCGCTGACTCGATCAGGCAGCAGTTGTTGTAGCGGTCGAGCTCGGCGGCCAGCATCAGCACCGGCACCCGGAAGTTCTTCACCATCGATACCGCGCCGGCCTTGAAGCTGGTGAAGGGGTAGTAGGCCACCACCATCGAGACCTGGTCGGGCCAGGCGGCTGCCAGCGACAGCGCACCGCCGCCACCAAGCGAAAAGCCGATCACGGCCACTTTGCCAGGCACCGCCTGCGGGGCCTGCTGGGCCCGGATGATGGCGCGGCGCAGATTGACCGGGCCGTCCTTGCCCGGGTTCAGGATGTCGCGGCCGGCCACCAGCACTGCGTAATAGCCCAGGTCGGCCAGCGCGGCTGCGTAGGACTGGTAGGACGTCGGCCCGGACTGGCCCGAGATGACGATAACCACCGGCGCCGGCAGCTTCTGCGGTGCGTAGGCGGTCTGCGCCGGGCCGTCGGCGCCGGCCTCGGTGAACTGGCCCTCGGCGGCACGGGCCGGGGCTGCCGTCAGCAGCAGGCATGCCACCGCCAGCCGTGCCACCGCCAGCCATGCCATCGTCTGCCCTGCCGTCGCCAGCCGACGGGTCCAGCCGGCGCCTGCCGGCAAGGCGCCGGTGCTGAGCTTGGTTTTCATGGGCAGACCGCCTGAAGCTGCCCATCCGCCTGGCATCTAGCGCACCACCAGCCGCGCCGCGCCCGCCGGCTGGCTGGCCAGCGGCAGGCCGATCTGGCCGATCACGGCCGCCGCGCCAAAGCCATGGCGCTGGAAGATGTCGATCACCGCCGCCACCGCTGACGCATCGCACGACACCAGCAGGCCGCCACTGGTCTGTGGGTCGGACAACAGGGCCTGGTCCTCGGCGGCAAAGCCGGCCGGCAGTGAGATCTCGGCACCATAGCCGGCCCAGTTGCGGCCCGAGGCACCGGTGATGAAGCCCTGGCCGGCGAGGGCACGCACGCCGGCCAGCAGCGGCACGGTGGGCCAGTCGATCTGCACCTGGCAGCCGGCGCCGCGCGCTAGTTCGAGCGCATGGCCGGCCAGGCCGAAGCCGGTCACGTCGGTCAGCGCATGCACGCCGTCCAGCGCCGCCAGGTCGGGGCCGGGGGTGTTGAGCTGGGTCGTGACGGCGATCATCTCGGCATAGCCGGCGTCGCCCAGCTCGCCTTTTTTCAAGGCCGCTGACATCACGCCCACGCCCAGCGGCTTGCCCAGCACCAGCACATCGCCGGGCTTGGCATCGGCATTGCGCTTGACCCGCTTGGGGTGGATCAGGCCCAGCGCCACCAGGCCGTAGATCGCTTCGACCGAGTCGATGGTGTGGCCGCCCGCAATCGGGATGCCGGCGGCGCGGCAGATCGACGCGCCGCCTTCGAGCACCCGGCCAATGGTTTGCGTGCTCAGCACATTGATCGGCATGCCCACCAGGGCCAGCGCCAGGATCGGCTTGCCGCCCATCGCGTAGACATCGCTGATCGCATTGGTGGCGGCGATGCGGCCAAAGTCGTAGGGGTCATCGACGATGGGCATGAAGAAATCGGTGGTGGCGATGATCGCCTGCTCATCGTTGAGCTGGTAGACCGC
>JANLZT010000367.1:0-7745 GCA_031366465.1 Betaproteobacteria bacterium
TTGAAGGCATGGTGCACCGCATGGGTGTAGTAGTCGTCGTTGAACTTGGTCTTGAAGTCATTGCTGACCTTGCCCAGTTCTCCCGGCATGTTGCTGTGCGAGTAGGCCACCGCGAACACCCGGCCGGCCGCACCCGCGCCCAGCGCCGTGGGCGTACCGGTGACGCCGGCGTAGTAAGTCAGGAACTTGACGTTCAGGCCGGCGTCGTTGGACGCCTTGATCAGCAGCGTCAGGTCCGAGCCCCAGTTGCCGGTGATCACGGTGTCGGCACCCGAGGCCTTGATCTTGGCCACATAGGGCGCAAAGTCGCGCACGCTGGCCAGCGGGTGCAAGTCATCGCCCACAAACTGCACGTCGGGCCGCTTGCGGGCCATGATCTCCTTGGCGAATCGGCTGACCTGCTGGCCGTGGGCGTAGTTCTGGTTGATCAGATAGACCTTCTTGATGTCGGCCTGCTCCTTCATCCAGGTGGTCAGCGCCTCCATCTTCATCGAGGTGTCGGCGTCAAGCCGAAAGTGCCAGTAGCTGCACTTGCTGTTGGTCAAGTCGGGGTCAACGGCGGCGTAGTTGATGTAGACCGCCTCCTTGCCCGGGTTGCGCTCGTTGTGCTTGCTGACCGCGTCCATGATGGCCAGCGCCGCGCCCGAGCCATTGCCCTGCACGATGTAGCGCACGCCCTGGTCGGTGAGGCTCTTGACGGCGTTGGTGCTCTCCTGCGGGCTCAGCTTGTTGTCGATCGGCACGATCTCGAACTTGACACCGGCGGGGTTGCTCTTGTTGAAGATCTCAGCCATGAACTGGTAGCTCTTGAGCTGGTTCTGGCCCACCGGCGCCATCAGACCCGACAGCGGGTCGATCCAGCCGATCTTGACGGTCTCGCCCTTCTGGGCCGAGGCCGCCGCAGCGGTGAAGAACAGACCGGCGGCCAGGGCCAGACGAAGGGATTGTCCAAGCATGCTCATCAAGAAGCTCCGAGAAAGAAATGGTGCACTGCAACCGAAGGCCGAGACGGTAGCGCATGGCGCGCCGTCGCCGCTTCAAGGATTACCCGACGCAGCCTGTCGCGCCTGGGACAAACCCGGGGTTCTGACCCCGGTTCAGGCTCCCGGCAGGGCGTGGGCCTTGAACTGCTCGCGCAGCTTGTTCTTCTGGATCTTGCCGGTGGCGCCTAGCGGGATGGCATCGACAAACACCACCTCGTCGGGAATCTGCCATTTGGCGATGCGGCCGTCGAAGAAGGCCAGGATCTCGGCGGCAGTGGTGCCGGCAAACGCCGCACCGGGCTTCTTCATCACCACCAGCAGCGGCCGCTCGTCCCATTTGGGGTGGGGCACGGCGATGCAGGCGGCCATCGCCACCGCCGGGTGGGCCATCGCGATGTTCTCGACATCGATCGAGCTGATCCACTCGCCACCCGACTTGATCACGTCCTTGCTGCGGTCGGTGATCTGCAAAAAGCCATCGGCATCGATGGACGCCACATCGCCGGTGGGGAACCAGCCGCCGGCCACCAGCGGGTCGCCGCCCTCGCCCTTGAAGTAGCTGCTGATGATCCACGGGCCGCGCACCAGCAAGTCGCCGCTGGCCAGGCCGTCCCAGGCCAGCTCATTGCCGTCGGGGTCGACGATCTTCATCTCCACCCCATACACCGCACGGCCCTGCTTGGCCATCACCGCCAGTTGCTGGTCGGCCGGCAGCGCCAGTTGGTGCTGCTTGAGGGTGCAGACGGTGCCTAGCGGTGACATCTCGGTCATGCCCCAGGCGTGCAGCACGGTCACACCGTAGTCGTCGCGGAAGGTCTGGATCATGGCCGGCGGGCAGGCCGAGCCGCCGATCACGGTGCGCTTCATCGTCGAGAACTTCAGGCCGTGCTGGGCCATGTGGTTGAGCAGGCCCAGCCAGACCGTGGGCACGCCAGCGGCCATCGTCACGCCCTCGCTCTCCATCAGCTCATAGACCGATTTGCCGTCGAGTGCCGCGCCCGGGAAGACCAGCTTGGCGCCGGTCATCGCCGCGCTGTAAGGCAGGCCCCAGGCATTGACGTGGAACATCGGCACCACCGGCAGGATCACGTCGCGCGCCGACAGGCTGAGCGAGTCGGGCAGCGCGCCGGCAAAGGCATGCAGCAGGGTGGAGCGGTGGCTGTAGAGCGCGCCCTTGGGGTTGCCGGTGGTGCCGCTGGTGTAGCAAAGCGCGGCGGCGCTGCGCTCGTCAAAAACCGGCCAGGTGTAGGCCTCAGGCTCGGCCGCGATCCAGGCCTCATAGCTTTGCAGGCCGGCGATGCCGGTGTCAGTGGGCAGCTTGTCGGCATCGCACAGCGCAATCCAGTGCTTGACGGTGCTGCACTTGGCCCAGATCGCCTTGACGATGGGCAGGAATGTCATGTCGAAGCACAGCACCTGGTCCTCGGCATGGTTGGCAATCCAGGCGATCTGCTCGGGCAGCAGGCGCGGGTTGATGGTGTGCACCACCCGGCCGCTGCCGGTGATGCCGAAGTACAGCTCCAGGTGGCGGTAGCCGTTCCAGGCCAGCGTGGCCACCCGGTCACCCAGGGCCAGGCCCAGCTTGTCCAGCGCACCGGCCACCTGGCGCGAGCGCCGCGCCGCATCGGCATAGGTGTAGCGGTGCAGGTCGCCCTCGACCCGGCGCGAGACGATCTGCGCCTCAGGGTGATGGCGGGCGGCGTGGTCGATCAGCGTGGAGATCAGCAGCGGGTGGTCTTGCATCTGGCCGAGCATGGAGATCCTCGTCGGGTGGGCGGTGGTTGAAGGGCTGGGCAGCGGCGGTGGGCCCGCGCCCGCGCTTGGGCCGGCAGTATCGCGCTGCGCAGCCTGGCCCGGCCTGGGGTGAATCCCCGTCAAAGACAGCGGCGGCTGTGCCATGCAACGACAATCCAACGTTCTGCTGACCGGCATCAAGCCGCCCGAGGACCCCGATGACGCTGACGCTGGAAACACCCCTTGCCGAGGACATCGCACCTGCCGCAACTGCAACTGCACCCGCAGCCGCACCCGCACCCGCCTGGCGCCAGCGCGGCTGGCTGCGCGATCTGGGCCCGGCCTTCTACAGCGATGTGGCCCCCAGCGCCCTGCCCGGCCTGCACTGGGTGGCCCGCAACCCGGCGCTGGCCAGTGAGTTGGGCCTGGCCGGCTGGATGGCCGGCGACGCGGCCCTGCCACTGCTGGGCGGCAATGCCCTGCCGGCGGGCCCGCAGCCGTTGGCCAGCGTCTACAGCGGCCATCAGTTCGGCCAATGGGCCGGCCAATTGGGCGACGGCCGGGCGCTGCTGCTGGGCGAGATCGACAGCCCCGCTGGCGTGCAGGAGCTGCAACTCAAAGGCGCCGGCCTGACGCCCTACTCCCGCATGGGCGATGGCCGGGCGGTGCTGCGCTCGTCGATCCGCGAGTTTTTGTGCTCCGAGGCGATGCATGCACTCGGCATCCCCAGCACCCGGGCGCTGGCCATCGTCGGCTCACCGGCGCCGGTGCGGCGCGAGACGGTGGAGACTGCGGCGGTAGTCACCCGGGTGGCGCCCAGCTTCATCCGCTTCGGTCACTTCGAGCACTTTGCCCATACCGCCCAGGATGTGGCGGCGCTGCGCCGGCTGGCTGACGCGGTGATCACCCGCTTCTACCCCGACTGCGCCGATGCGCCGCAGCCGGTGCTGGCGTTGCTGGAAGCGGTGTCCCAGCGCACCGCCACGCTGATGGCCGGCTGGCAATCGGTGGGCTTTTGCCATGGCGTGATGAACACCGACAACCTGTCGATCCTGGGCCTGACCATCGACTACGGCCCGATTGGCTTTCTCGACGCCTTCGACCCCGGCCATGTCTGCAACCACAGCGACAACCAGGGCCGCTACGCCTTCAGCCGCCATCCCAGCGTGGCCTTCTCGAACCTGCATGCACGGGCCCAGGCCCTGCAGCCCCTGGTGGCCGGCGCAGTCGACGACGAGATCGGCGCCCTCAAGGCCGCGATGGAGCCCTACAAGGCGACCTTCGAGGCCGCCATGCGGGCCCGGATGCGGGCCAAGCTGGGCCTGCGCGAGGCCCGGCCCGAGGACGGTGAATTGATCGACGACTTGCTGCGCCTAATGGCCCAGGACGGCTGCGACTTCACCATCACCTTCCGGGCCCTGGGCCGCTTCGACAGCCAGACCCCCGGCAGCGACAACGCCGCCGTGCGCGACTGGTTTGTGGACCGCCCGGCCTTCGAGGCCTGGGCCCTGCGCTACCGGCAACGCCTGCAGGCCGAGGCCAGCCGGGACGCCGAGCGTGAAGCCGGCATGAATCGCGCCAACCCCAAGTTCGTGTTGCGGAACCATCTGGCCGAGTCCGCCATCCGACGGGCCCAGCAAGGCGATTTCAGCGAGACCGAGCGGCTGCTGAGAGTTCTGCAAGCCCCCTTCGACGACCACCCCGACGCCCCAGCCGCCTACGCGGCCCTGCCGCCTGACTGGGCCCAACAACTTGAAGTGTCCTGCTCGTCATGAACCTCTTTGGCAAGAAATCCCCCGAGCCTCCCGAGCAAGCGCCGGGCCGCCCCAAGCTTGCTCACTCCCCCTCGGGGGGGCGGTCGCCGCAAGGCGGCCTTGGGGGCCCGGTTCGTCATGACGACGCGCGCTACCCGGTGCGCAAGACTGACGCCGAGTGGCGCGCCCAGCTCGACCCCATGCAATACCGGGTGGCGCGGCAGGCCGCCACCGAGCGGCCCTTCACCGGCCAGTTCTGGGACCACTGGGCCGACGGCGCCTACCGTTGCGTGGGCTGCGGCCAGGTGCTGTTCCAGAGCGAAGAAAAGTTCGACGCCGGCTGCGGCTGGCCCAGCTGGTTCGCCGAGATCGAGCCCGGCCGCATCGAGCGCCTGGTGGATGACACGCTGGGCATGCGCCGGGTGGAGGTGCGTTGCGGCCAGTGCGGCACCCACCTGGGCCATGTCTTCGAGGACGGCCCGGCGCCCACCGGCGAGCGCTTCTGCATCAACTCGGCGGCGATTGATTTCGTGCCCAAAGACGCCGCTTGAGCGCCGACCTGCTGCCCCGCGGCGGCGTCGCCAGGCCGCCCGCTACACTGCCCACCGCATGAAATTGCTGCTCGACTTTTTGCCGATCCTGCTGTTTTTCGGCACCTTCAAATACACCGAGTCCCACAAGGACTGGGCCGCTGCCTTTGCCAACGACCACTTCTCGTTGCTGGTGGCCGGTGCAGCCATCGGTCCCACCGAGGCGCCGGTGATGCTGGCCACCATCGTGGTGGTGATCGCTTCGATGTTGCAGGTGGGCTGGCTCAAAGGCCGGGGCAAGAAGGTTGACCTGATGCTGTGGATCAGCCTGGCTCTGGTGGTGGTGCTGGGCGGGCTGACGGTCTACCTGCGCAGCGAGACCTTTATCAAGTGGAAGCCCACCGGCCTGTATTGGGCGATGGGCCTGTCCTTCCTGGTCAGCCAGTTTGCGCTGCGCAAGAACCTGCTCAAGGTGATGCTGGGCGAGCAATTGCAACTGCCCGAGCTGGTGTGGGCCCGCCTGAGCCTGGCTTGGGTGAGCTTCTTTGCCGGCATGGGCGTGCTCAACCTGTGGGTGGCCTTCAACTTCAGCACCGACACCTGGGTCAACTTCAAGCTGTTTGGCGGCATCGGGCTGATGCTGCTGTTCACGCTGGCACAAGGCTTCTACATCAGTCGCCATCTGCCCGATGAGCCGCCCCCCACCGCCAAAGAATGAGCCCGCCCTTTTGACCCATCACACCGTCACCGCTGAACAGATTGAGGCCGCGCTGCGTGCGGCCATCCAGCCCCTGCAAAGCCTGCAGGTGATCAATGAAAGCCACCTGCACGCCGGCCATGCCGGGGCCGCCGAGGGTTCGCATTTCAGGGTGCGCATCAGGGGTGAATGCATGCTGGGCCTGAGCCTCGTGGCCCGCCATCGGCTTGTGTATGATGCCCTCCGCCAAGTGATACCCCAGGGCATCCATGCCCTGGCGATCGAGGCCAGCGGCCCCGCCGAGGCCTGATCCGCCCCCACTTTTTCGCCCCCCTTCATCGCCGCCCGGCTCGGGTGTGCACACCCATCCCCCTCCAAAGGCTTTGCCCATGATCCGCAACAAGCTTGCTGCCCGTACGTCCGTGGTGGCGAACGCCGCCGCTCTGGCCGCCGCCCTGGCCACCACCCTGCTGCTGGCCGCGCCGGCCCAGGCCCAGAACATCGCCATCGTCAATGGCAAGGCGGTGCCCAAGGCACGGGTTGACTTGCTGCTGCAGCAGGCCCAGCGCGCCGGCCAGCAGATATCGCCCGAGATGGCCGGCATGGCCAAGGAGGAAGTGGTCAAGCGCGAGATCTTTGCGCAAGAGGCCGAGAAGCGCGGCATTGCTGGCCAAGCTGATTACAAGGCGCAGATGGACCTGGCGCGCCAGAGCATCCTGATCCGCGAGCTGTTCGAGGACCACAAGAAGAAGAACCCGGTCACCGACGCCGAGGCCAAGGCCGAGTACGACAAGTTCAAGGCCCAATCCACCGGCACCGAGTACCGCGCCCGCCACATCCTGGTCGAGGGCGAAGACGAGGCCAAGGCCTTGATCGCCCAGATCAAGGGCGGCGCCAAGTTTGAAGACCTGGCCAAGGAAAAGAGCAAAGACCCGGGCTCCGGCGCCAATGGCGGTGACCTGGACTTTGCCAAGCCCGAGAGCTATGTGCCCGAGTTCGGCGCGGCGATGAGCAAGCTCAAAAAAGGCGAGATGACCGACACGCCTGTCAAGACCCAGTTTGGCTACCACATCATCAAGCTCGAAGACACCCGAGTCGCCCAGTTCCCGGACTTCGACGGCGTCAAGGCCCAGATCGTGCAGCGCCTGGCGCAGACCAAGCTGGCCAAGTTCCAGGACGACATGCTCAAGGGTGCCAAGACCGACTACAAGTTCGTGAAGTGACGGCCCCTCGGCCGAGGATTACCTCGGCCGATCCCCCGAGGGGATGGCGGGGCCTATCACCAGCGCTTCTTCGATGACCGGCTGAGCTGATCAGCGCTGCGGCACCAGAAACAAGGCCGGATCCACCATCGCCCGGTTCAGGCTCACCGACCAGTGCAGATGCGGTCCGGTGGCGCGGCCGGTGGCGCCCACCGCGCCCAGGGTCTGGCCGGCGGCCAGCCGATCACCCACCTGCACGCTGGTGGCGCTGAGGTGGCAGAGCATGCTCAGCAGGCCGGCGCCATGGTCCAGCCAGACGGTCTGGCCGTTGAAAAAGTAGTCGCCGGTGTCGATCACCTGGCCGGCCAACGGCGCTGCCACCGGCGTGCCGGCGGCTGCGGCGATGTCCATACCGCTGTGCGGCGCCCTGGCCTGGCCGTTGAAAACACGGCGCAGCCCAAAGCTGCCCGAGCGCACACCCGGCACGGGTGCTGCCATGCGCAGGCTGGCCGGCGGCTCGGCCGTGAAGGTGTTGATGACGCCCTGCTGGTGGGCCCGCTCGCGCTGGTAGCGGGCCAGGTTGTCGGCCGACAGGTCGACCTGGCCGGGTGCCACCGTCAGCCGCTGCTCGGCATAGCGGTGGGCCCGCACCACCAAATCGGCGCTGCGGGCCGGCTGGCCGGCCACCGCCCAGCGGATCTGCAGCCTGCCGGGCCGGGCCTCCAGCGCCAGGCCGACCAGCGCCGACCAGGCCTCAGGCGTGCCCGTCACCAGCAGCGGCAAATCCCCCAGCCAAGCCTCGGGCCGCTCGGGTGCGGCACCCAGCACCACCACTGCCACGCCGC
>JANLZT010000376.1:0-5059 GCA_031366465.1 Betaproteobacteria bacterium
TTGAGGCCGCATCAGGGCCCGCGCAAAACGCGGCGAGCCGGGGTAGTGGGTCAGTTCATCGAGCGGGTTGAAGACCCGCGTCTGCGCGATGTAGTCGGCCAGCAGCGGCGGCAGATTGCCGGCCTGCCACAGCCTGGCGATTCCTTGCCGGTACTCGCCTTTTTTTTGCGCCTGCTCGGCATGCAGCGCATAGGCGCCGGCACCGGCATGGGTGTCGACCAGGCGCCAGGCCTTGTCCTTGGTGTTGAGGTGTTGCAGCACCGCCACCAGCAAGGCGTGCTTGAGCACATCGGCATGGTTGCCGGCGTGGAAGGCGTGTCGGTAGGCCAGCATGGCCGGCATGGTGCCATGGCTGGCTGGCCAGCCCCGCCCGGCCCCGGCCCAGCGGTCCCTGGCGACACCAGCACCCGCACCGGATTGCGATCTATGCTCCAATTGGACTCCAAATAGATTCCAGGTGGATTCCATGAAGCGTGAAATGGGTGCCGTCGACCCCCGGCAGCGAAGCGGCGAAACCGAGAAGATGACCGTCAATGTGGGCGTGGTCGATCTGGGCCATGTCGATCTGCTGGTGCAGGAGGGCTTCTATTCGAACCGCTCCGATCTCATCCGCACCGCGCTGCGCAACCAGTTGGCGCTGCATGCCGACACGGTCAAGCAGACCGTGGCCCGGCGAACGCTGACCGTCGGCCTTCAACACTACAGCCGCGCCGAGCTTGAGCGCTGTGTGGCGGCAGGCGAGCGCCTGCAGGTGCAGGTGGTCGGGCTGGCGCGGATTGCCGACGACGTGTCGCCTGAGCTGGCCCGCGCCGCGATCGAGTCCGTCACGGTACTGGGCGCCTTCCAGGCCAGCCCGGCGGTGCGCCACGCGCTGGCCGACCGCATCCATTGATCGTCTCCCCCGCCCCATCCACCGAAGGCAGCCCATGAAATTCCTGTTCCATCCCGAGGCGCCCGCCTACGACACGCAGGCGATCCACGACACCATCCAGCGGGCCTTGAAGTCCGCCGGGCTCGACACCCGGTCGGGGCCGATGCAGGACGCGCGCGAGACCATTCGGCGTGCGCTGTCGGCCGCAGGCCTGCCCGCCCAGCCCTTGCGGCCTCGCGAGGCGACCGCGGACGTGATCGACGCCGCGTCCCGCTGGGTCGATGGCGCAAATGAACAGGGCCAGGCGGCCACCGCAGGGCCCGACTCGGCGCCGCCGCAGGCCCCCGCGGCCGATGGCTTGCAGCAGTTCCGCAACCGGGCCGGCCACCTGGCCTACAAGGTCCATGTGCCGGCACGGGCCTCCACCGGCCTGCGGCCCCTGGTGGTGATGCTGCATGGCTGCACCCAATCGGCAGACGACTTTGCGGCGGGCACCCGGATGAACCTGTTGGCGGATGCGCACAACTTGCTGGTGGTCTACCCCGAGCAGGCCGCCCATGCCAGCCCATCGCGATGCTGGAACTGGTTCAGGCCGCAAGACCAGGTGCGCGACGGCGGTGAGCCGTCGATGATTGCGGGCATCGTCCGCGAGGTGGCCGCGCGCCACGGCGCCGACCCGCAGCGCATCTTTGTGGCGGGGCTGTCGGCGGGCGGCGCGATGGCGGTGGTGCTGGGCCAGACCTACCCGGATCTGTTTGCCGGCGTCGGCGTGCATTCCGGCCTGCCCTATGCCAGCGCCCAGGACATGGCCACCGCCCTGGCGGCCATGAAGGGTGGGCGCAGCGGCTTGCCAGGCGCGCGGCCTTCAGCCAGTGCAGCCAAGGCCGCCAAGGCCGCCCGGGCAGCCAATGAGCTGGCCGCCAAGCCGGTGCCGGTCATCGTCTTTCATGGCGACCGGGACCACACGGTTCAGCAGGCGAACGGCGCTGCGATCATCCAGCAAGCGCAGACGGCCTACCAGGCCATGGCGGATGCGCCGGCCCTGCAGGCCCACACGCAGGCCGGCCAGGCCAGCGGTGGGCGCCGCTACAGCCGCACGGTCCATGCCGATGCCGCCGGCCAGGCCCACATCGAATCCTGGACCTTGCATGGCGCGGGCCATGCCTGGTCTGGCGGCGATAGCTGCGGGTCGTACACCGATGGCACCGGGCCCGACGCATCGGCCGAAATGGTCCGCTTCTTTCTGGCCTTGCCAAGGCGGCCGCCGGCCTGACGGGCCTGCAGCGCGATGGCGGACCCCCTGTGTCATCGGCCTGGGCTTGCCCTCAGGCGCAGCGCGTTGGAGATCACCGACACCGAACTCAGGCTCATCGCCAGCGCCGCAATCATTGGCGACAGCAGCCAGCCGGTGAAGGGGAACAGCACACCGGCGGCCAGCGGCACGCCGAGGGCGTTGTAGACGAAGGCGAAGCCCAGGTTCTGCTTCATGTTGGCGATGGTTTCTTGCGAGATCGCCCGGGCCTGGGCAATGCCGCGCAGATCACCCTTCACCAGCGTGACCTGGGCACTGTTCATTGCCACGTCGGTGCCGGTGCCCATCGCCACGCCCACGTCGGCCTTGGCCAAGGCCGGCGCGTCGTTGATACCGTCGCCGGCCATCGCCACGATGCGGCCCTCGCGTTGCAGCTTGTCCACCAATGCCAGCTTGTCGGCCGGTTTGACCTCACCGTGCACTTCGTCGATGCCCAGCCTCAAAGCCACTGCCTTGGCCGTCGTCAGGCCATCACCGGTGGCCATGATCACGCGCATGCCGGACGCCCTCAGCGTGGCCAGCGCTTCCATGGTGCTGGCCTTGATCGGGTCGGACACCGCCAGCAAGCCCGCCAACTGGCCATCAACCGCCAGCATCATCACGCTTGCGCCCTCGACACGCAGCGCTTCGGCCTGCGCCGTCAGGGAGTCAACCGGCACCCCCAATTGCGTCATCAGCGCCGTGTTGCCCAGTGCCAGTTTCTTGCCGCCCACGCTGCCCTGCACGCCGATGCCGCTGCTCGACTCAAAGCCTTCGGCCTTGTCAAGCACCAGCCCGCGCTCCCGGGCCGCCTTGACGATGGCATCTGCCAAGGGGTGTTCGCTGCCCTGGTCGAGACTCGCCGCCAGGCGCAGCAGCTCGTCCTCAGCAAATCCGGCGGCAGGCAGCGCGCGGTCAAAGCGCGGCTTGCCCTCTGTCAAGGTGCCGGTCTTGTCGACGATCAGCGTATCGACCTTGCGGAAGTTCTCTATCGCCGCCGCATCGCGAAACAGCACGCCCTGGGTGGCGGCCTTGCCGGTGGCGACCATGATCGACATCGGCGTGGCCAACCCGAGTGCACACGGGCACGCAATGATCAGCACGGCCACCGCGTTGATCAGCCCGAACACCCAACTCGGCTCGGGCCCGAACAGCCCCCACACCACGAAGGTCAGCAAGGCGATGCTGACAACGGTGACGACGAAGTAGCCCGCTACCTGGTCCGCCATGCGTTGCATCGGTGCCTTGGACCGCTGGGCCTGCAGCACCATTTGCACAATGCTCGCCAGCACCGTTTGCGAGCCGATCTTCTCGGCGCGCATCACCAGCGCGCCGTTGGTGTTGAGCGTCGCACCGATCAGGGGGTCACCCACCCGCTTGGTCACCGGCACCGGCTCACCGGTCAACATCGATTCGTCGACCGCGCTGCTGCCTTCGATGACAAGACCATCGACAGGAACCTTCTCACCGGGGCGCACGCGCAGCGAATCGCCGACGTGAACCTGCGCCAGCGGCACGTCCTCCTCGGCACCCTCGGCATTGATCCGGCGCGCCGTCTTGGGCGCGAGCCCCAACAAGGACTTGATGGCCGCCGAGGTCTGCGAGCGCGCCTTGAGTTCCAGGATCTGACCCAGCAAGGTCAGCGAAATGATGACTGCGGCGGCCTCGAAGTACACCGACACCCGCCCCATCGAGACGAAAGACGCCGGAAATATGCCTGGCAGCACCGTGGCAACCACGCTGTAGACAAAGGCCGCCGATGTGCCCAGCCCGATCAAGGTCCACATGTTCGGGCTGCGATGAACCACCGACTGCACGCCGCGCTCAAAGAATGGCCAACCCGCCCACAGCACGATCGGCACTGTGAGCACCATTTCGACCCAGCTCTGTGTGGCCATCTCGAACCATTGCAGGCGATGCCCCGCCATCGCCAACAGCGTGACGATGAGGGTCAAGGGCAGGGTCCAGATGAAGCGCCGTTTGAAGTCCAGCAATTCGGGGCTCTCGCCGTCGTCGAGCGTGGGCATCTCGGGCTCCAGCGCCATGCCGCATTTGGGGCAGGCGCCTGGCCGGTCTTGGCGCACTTCGGGGTGCATCGGGCAGGTGTAGGTGGTGCCAGCCACTGCCGTCTCGGGCTCAGGGCGTGGCGCGGCTGCGGCTGCAGCGGGCGCGGCGACCACCGCGTCGTACCGAGCCGGGTTGGCTGCGAACTTGGCCTTGCAACCCGCGCTGCAAAAGTAGACCGGCGCGCCTGCGTGCGCCAGGACATGGGGTGACTGGTCGGTCACCGTCATGCCGCAGACAGGATCCTTGAAACCTTCGGCGGCAGGTGGCGTGGGGTGCTCGTGGAGAGCATGGCCTTCATGATCTGGATGTGTCTGCGTGTCCATCGTTCTGCTCCTGATTTGCTGCATCAAATTTGGCAACCGAATCTTGCACCTCGCCGCGCTGCAAAGCCGAGAAGACCGCGATGTGCCGATGAAACACCGGATCAATTTTGGTTCGCCAACGCACAGACACGCGCGCCAGGGCCAGCGCATGTCGGCCAATCGGCCAATCGGCCAATCGGCCAATCGGCCATGCCATTGGTTGCCAAGGCCATGACCGCCGCCTGGATGTCCACACAATCTGAGGTGACTGTCAGCCGGCGCCGACCATTGCAGGGTCGCTGCCATCGGCTGCCGGAGCAGACCCGTCTGCGGCAGGTCCAGTACAGCGACCGACGCCGGATGTCCCACCACCCGCCCGGCAGGTTCACTCCAGCGTGATACCCAGCTTCTCAGCCATGCCGATCCACTGCACCGAGTCGGTGTCCCAGATGCGCCGGGCTTCGGCCAGCGACAACACCGGCGCATTGGGAATGCCGTAGAAGGCCAGCAAATCCTTGACGCGCGGCG
>JANLZT010000713.1:0-1553 GCA_031366465.1 Betaproteobacteria bacterium
CCGAGCTGCAACAAGCCTTCGAGGCCATCACGCCGGCCCAGCGCGCAGCGCTGCTGCTGGCGGCCGCCCGGGTGCGCAGCTACCACCAGCGCCAGTTGCAGGCCTGCGGCCTGAGCTGGCAATACCGCGACGAGCACGGCAGCCTGCTGGGCCAGAAGGTGACGCCGCTGGACCGGGTGGGCATCTATGTGCCCGGCGGCAAGGCGGCTTATCCGTCCAGCGTGTTGATGAACGCTGTTCCCGCGCAGGTGGCCGGGGTGGGCCAGATCATCATGGTGGTGCCCACACCGCGCGGCGAGAAGAACGCCTTGGTGTTGGCTGCTGCCCATGTGGCCGGCGTCACCCAGGCCTACACCCTGGGCGGCGCTCAAGCCGTGGCGGCACTGGCCTATGGCACGGCCACCATCGCCCGGGTGGACAAGATCACCGGCCCGGGCAATGCCTATGTGGCCAGCGCCAAGAAGCGGGTGTTTGGCCAGGTGGGCATCGACATGATCGCCGGGCCGAGCGAGATCCTGGTGCTGGCCGATGGCAGCACGCCGCCCGACTGGGTGGCGATGGATTTGTTCAGCCAGGCCGAGCATGACGAGCTGGCGCAGAGCATCCTGCTGTGCCCGGACGCCGCCTACCTCAATCAAGTACAGGCAGCGATTGATCGCCTGCTGCCGTCTATGCCCCGGCGCGACGTGATCCGTGCCTCGTTGCAAGGCCGGGGCGCCTTGATCCTCACCCGCAGCATGGAAGAAGCCTGCGCTATGAGCAACCGCATCGCGCCCGAGCATTTGGAAGTCTCCAGCGCCGACCCGCACCGCTGGGAGCCGCTGCTGCGCCATGCCGGCGCGATCTTTCTGGGCGCCTACACCAGCGAGAGCCTGGGTGACTACTGCGCCGGCCCCAACCATGTGTTGCCCACGTCAGGCACCGCGCGTTTCTCGTCGCCGCTGGGGGTCTATGACTTCCAGAAGCGCAGCAGCCTGATTGAGGTCAGCCAGGCGGGTGCCCGGGCCCTCGGCCCGATTGCCGCCGAGCTGGCCTACGGCGAGGGCCTGCAGGCCCATGCCCGGGCCGCCGAGATGCGGCTTGAATTGGGTTGATCGGGTTCATGGGGGCCGCCTGTCGCTGTGGTGGGGGCATTTATTTCAACGACGCGCCCGCCTCGAACCAGCGCTTGATCAGGGCCCGCTCTTCATCGGTGATCTGGGTGGCGTTGTTCTGCGGCATCAGGCGCAGCACCACCGCCTGCTGGTAGACCTGTTGGGCGTGCTGGGCGATCAGCCCTGGCGTGTGCAGAGCAACGCTTTTGCTGGCCAACTGGGCGTTGTGGCAGAGCTGGCAGCGCTGGTCGATCACGGCCTTGACGGCAGCGAACGAGCTTGGCTGCGCGGCCGCCAGCCGGGCCTGGGCCGAAGGCGGCGGCGGTGCCAGCCAGACCGCCAAGCCCAGCAACACGGCGGTGCCGATGGCCGCATGCTCCCAGGGCACGCGCTGGCCCAGCACCAGGGCTTTGTGGCGGGCCACAAAGCTGTGGCGGATCAAGGCCCCGGCCAGCATCA
>JANLZT010000461.1:0-1568 GCA_031366465.1 Betaproteobacteria bacterium
GACCTCGCGCGACGGCAGCCGGGTGTTCTTTGTCGACCGCGCCAGCCAGGAGGGCGGCCAGGCCCAGCATGTGTTTGTGCTGACGCGCAAGCCACCCATCGAATCGGTGGTCTCGGCGCGCAGCGGGCAGTTGGTCAGCGAAGGCGACGACCGGGTGCTGCGCCTGAACCACGGCCAGCGTAACGAGACTGACCAGGCCAGCGGCATCCGCACGCTGGCCAGCTTCGAGACCTACCAGGTGCTGGTGGGTGAGAGCGCGGCGCGCAGCGCCCAGGCCCAGCCGCCCAAGGCCATGAACACGCTGGACCTGCTGCGTGAGACCAGCCCGCAGCACCAGGCCGAACTGGCCTGGCGCCTGGGCATGCTGCTGGCCGCTGCCAACCTGCTGCTGCTGGGCATAGCCCTGTCGGCCGCGCAGCCGCGCCGGGCCAGCAACTGGAACCTGCTGCTGGCGCTGCTGACCTTCATGGCCTACTTCAACGCCGTCAACCTCAGCCAGGCCTGGATCGCGGCCGGCCGGGTGCCGGTGTTGCCCTTGATGTTGCTGCTGCACGGCGGCGCCTTCGGCCTGGCCTGGCTGCTGATCTGGTGGCGCGACCATGCGGCGGTCTGGCAACGCTTGTCGGTGCGGAGGCCGGCATGAAGACGGTCAGGCGGCTGCTCTACCGCGACATCGTCTGGTCGGTGGTGTTTGTGGCCATCGCTTTCCTGAGCCTGTTTTATTTCATCGACTTCGTGGACGAGCTGGAGAACGTCGGCCGCAATGGCTACACCCTGGGCCATGCGCTGGTGCACGGCCTGCTGGCGTTGCCAGGGCATTTCTATGAGCTGTTCCCGATCGCGGTGCTGATCGGCACCATCTATGCGATGGCCCGGTTGGCCCAATCCTCGGAGTTCACCATCCTGCGCACCGCCGGCCTCGGGCCGGGCCGGGCGCTGCGGCTGCTGGCGCTGCCGGGCCTGGCCTTTGCGGCGCTGACCTTGGTGGTGGGCGACTATGTGGTGCCGCTGAGCGAGCGCCAGGCGGTGGCGATCAAAGCCGGCGCCCGTGGCGGCTTGCAGTACGTCGGCGGCGGTGCGTGGCTCAAAGAGCGCCGTGCCGCACCGGCCGGCGACCCGCAGCAAGAGCGCAGCATCTCGGTCAACATCAGCGGCACGGCGGGCGGCCTGCAACTGCTGGGCGTGCGGATTTTTGAGTTCGACACCGACGGCCGTTTGCGCAGCCAGATCGAAGCCCGCCAGGGCCAGGTGCAAAACGATGGCCATTGGCGATTGCGCCAGGTGCAGCGGGCCGATTGGCCGGCGCCGGCCGCCAGCACCGGCGCAGCCACGGCCGCCAGCGTCACGCTCAGCCACCCGGCCGAGCTGGATTGGCCCAGCAGCCTGGACGCCAGCGTGGTGGCTGCGGCCTTGCTGCCGGTGCAGACCATGTCCACGCTGGACCTGTGGCGCTACACCAGCCACCTGGCCGAGCAAGACCAGGCGGTGCAGCAATACCAGATCCAGTTCTGGAAAAAAGCCCTGTACCCGCTGGCCTGCGTGGTGATGGTGGCGCTGGCCCTGCCGTT
>JANLZT010000465.1:0-1725 GCA_031366465.1 Betaproteobacteria bacterium
GCCCTCGACCGCATCGTCGCGGTCGCCGCGCTGGCCGCTGGCCAGGTCGTATTCGAGGTTGCAGGCGCCGCCGGCCACCGCCGTGATCGCCGCCAGCGCCTGGGCCGGCAGCGGTGCACGGCCCAGATTGGTGTGCAGCACATGCCGCTGAGGTTGAAGACCGGCCGCAAATGCGGCCGGCTGGCCGCCAGCGCACGCTGACAGATGGCGGCTTGCAGCGCGGCATCGCCGGGCAGCTGGCCCGCAGCGCGGCAGGCCGCCAGCTCGGCCCGCACCGCCGCCAGCAGTGGCGCGCGGCCCCACTCGGCCAGGCTGGACGCCAGGCCTGGCCAGCCCAGCACCCTGTCAACTGCCGGCAGCCGCTGCCGGGCGGGCGGCGCAGGGCTCAGCGCCATGCGTCGCCACCGTCAAGCCGGTGGGGCTGCCCCGTTGTTGGTCGCTGCCGACACGGCCACCAGCCGCTGCAGGATGGCGGGCAGCGCGGCATCGGCCAGGGCGCGCAACTCATCGTCGCTGCGGTCCTGGATCGGATGGGCGACAAACACCATCGCCGGGTCGAAACCCAGCGTGATGGCCTGCATCGCTGCGGCCTGTTGGAACTCACTTGACGCAACCCCCACCCCCGGTAGACCGCGCGACTCCAGATCAGCAATGTCATGCATACAGCACGACGTGCAAGACCCTCAGTCGGCCAGGCCTTCGATGACGAGCTGGTTCTCGGCCGCGATTTGCTGGCGCAGCGCGGTGGGCGCCGGCCGGGTGAAAGTGGGCTTGCGGTAGCGGTTGACGGTGATGCCCTGGGCCCGCAGCCGCTCGGACAGCCGGTCGAGGAAGACATCGCCCCGGGCCTTGGAAATATCGAGCACCGCCACCGCCAACCCGGCCAGCGACGGTGGCCGCGCGGCCAGCGCCCGGGCCACCGGGGATCGCTCCGAGGTGGGGTCCAACAACACAGCAGACGCAGTCATGGTGTGATCTCCTTCGACACAGGGATGGACCCGGTAGGGCCCGACGCCGCCCAGCCGGCAATGATGGCCGAGAACAGGCCGGCGCCACCGCCGGCCCGCACGATCAGCAGGCCGCCGGGGCGAAACTTGGATACCGGCCGGCCCGCCAGCGCGGCCGGGATGCCCTCGGCGATGCCGCCCACGCCGGCCACCAGGGTGTCGCCGGGCACGGTGAGCAATTGGGTCAATTCATCCAGCAGACGGGCCTTGGTCCAGCCGGCGTCCAGGAATACCCGGCAATGGTCGGGCGAGACCACCAGCACCGCATCACCGGCCATCGCCAGCTTGACATGGTCCACCGCGCGCAGGCTGGCGGCAAAGCTGCGGGTCAACGACTCGGGCGTGCGCGACTTTTGATCGACCACGCCCTGCACGCCCTCGCCGGCAAACAGCGTGACGGTGGACGCGGCGCGGGCAAAACCGCGTTGCACATGCAGCGGCTCCCAATCCGGATGCTCGGCCTCGGCAAAGCAAAAGCTGTATTTGCCGGGCGTGCCCAGCGTGGCACGATCAACCTCACCGGGCCGGCCGCCGCCGACATTGCGGATCACCAGCTGCAGCGCCCGGCCGATGCTGGCATTGGCGCGGTGGCCCTGGCCCAGCGCATTGACGCCCGAGTTGACGCCCACCGCCCGGCCCAGCGGGCCGTTGACGATCACCAGCGGGCCGGCAAACATGGTGGTGCACAGGATGCCGTGCATGCCGAACTCGTCGATCA
>JANLZT010000473.1:0-5985 GCA_031366465.1 Betaproteobacteria bacterium
GCGACGTCGATGCTGACCGTGAAGTACAGCAGCAGGCTGAGCAGCCAGCCCAGGATCAGGATCGGCGACATCAGGTACACGCCCAGCAGCAGCAGGCCATCGATGCGGATCAGCCAGGGCAGGTCGCCGCTCCGCAGCAGCGGCAGGCTGTGGCGCACCATGGCCTGGTTGTGGCCCTTGGCCCAGCGCTTGATCTGGCGCACCCGCACCGCCCAGCACTGCGGCACCTCCTCGTAGCACTCGGCGCGGTTGTGATAAACGGTCTGCCAGCCGCCCAGCAGCAGGCGGTAGGTGAGGTCGGTGTCCTCGGCCAGCACGTCGTCATGCCAGCCACCCACCGCCATCAGCGCGGCCAGCCGGATGCCGCCCACCGTGCCGCCGTACTGCGGCACCAGGCCCAGGTTCATGCGGGCTTGCTGATCGACCTGGTAGCCGCCCGAGCGCTCCAGGTCGAGCAAGCGCGTCAGCAGGTTGGCGCCGACGTTGTTGGGCACCACCCGGCCCATCACCGCCCCCACCTCGGGGTCAACGAAGGGCGCCATCAGGCGCCGGATCAACCCGCGCGAGGGCAGGTAGTCGGCATCGAAGACGATGATGAAATCGGTATCGACCAGCGCGGTGGCGTCCTTGAGCGCGGCCGCCTTGCCGGGCTTGCCGCTGGTGCGGTGGAAGGGCTTGATGCGGCCCGGGTACTGCAGCATCACCGAATCGATGACTTCGCGGGTGCGGTCGCTGGAGCGGTCGTTGACCGGCATCACCACCATCCGACCCTGCGGGTAGTCCACCGCCATCAGGTTGACCAGGCAGTCGGCAATCACCGCTTCTTCGTTGTGCGCGGCCACGAAGACCGTCACCCGCGGCCAGTCAGCGCTAACCACGCTGGCATAGGGGTGGCGCTGCACGCCAAACAGGCGGTTGAGCGAAAAGATGTAGTGGCGCACCGCATACACCGTCAGCAGCAGCAGCAGCAGCAGGGTCATGCCGCACAAGGTCCAGCCCCAGGCTGCACCAAACTGGCTGCTGCTCGCCATGCGCTCGTTCAGGTCAGCCAAGGTCACGGCGCGGCCCGGCAACGGCAGCAGCGCGCCCAGCCCAGCCCAAGCCATCGCTGGCGGCAGGCGTCGGGCTGGGCTGATGCCGGGGCCAGGCGGCAGCACGGCCAGGATGGGATCGCAATCTGGAATCATGGGAAGAAGCTGTCGCTCCGTGTGGTGAATCTCGCGGCAACCCGGCTTGAGCAGCCCCATCGATCAGCATATTGTTGTAATTAATCTTTATTGTTTATTTTATCAGTTCAAGTCGATGAATGGGCACTGATCCCCCCCTACAACCGATGGTGCGACAGGCCCCACTTTCGGCACAAATGCCTGCATGCCGCCCGCAAGTTTTCAGCCGGCGCCGCACCAGCCTGGCGGCGGCCCGGCCGGGCGCAGGGCGCTGCCGATCAGGCGGTGATCAGAGCGCCGGGTTGATCAGGTATTTCTCGCCGGTGGCGCGCTGTGCGTAGGCCGCAGCGATGGCCGGCTGCAGCGCCTGAGCCAGTGAGATCTGGTGCGCATAGTGGCTGGCAAAAGTGGTCTTCAACTCGGCCGCCACCCGCTGGCGCAGCGCCTGCGCCGCCGCGCCGCCGATCTTTTGCAGGAAGGGGAACAACAACCAGCCGCCGACGCCCCAGGCCATGCCGAAGTTGCGGTTGAAGACCGTCGGCCCGGCATCCAGCATGCCGTAGAGGTAGACCTGCTTGTGGGTGGTGGACCCATAGCGGCTGTACTCCTTGGCGCTGCGGTTGAGCGCGGCCTCCATGCCGGCCAGGATCTGCCCGGCCAGCTTGCCGCCGCCGGTGGCATCGAAGGCTATTGTTGCGCCGGTGGCCACCAAAGCCTCGGTCAGGTCGTCCTGGAAGCTGGGCAACGAGGCATCGCAGACATGCTGGGCGCCGATGCCGCGCAGCAGCGCTGCTTGCTCGGGCTTCCTCACGATGTTGACCAGGGCAATGCCGTCCTTGAGGCAGATCTTGTTCAGCATCTGGCCCAGGTTGGACGCCGCGGCGGTGTGCACCAGTGCGCTGTGGCCCTCGCGCCGCATGGTCTCGGTCATGCCCAGGGCGGTGAGCGGGTTGACGAAACACGAGGCACCATCGGCCGCACTGGCATCCGCAGGCAGCAGCAGGCACTGGGCCGCCGGCATGCAGCGGTACTGGGCATACATCGCCCCGCCGATCACTGCCACCCGCTGGCCCAGCAGCGCCTGGGCGGCGGGCGACGCGCCGGCCGCCACCACCAGGCCGGCGCCCTCGTTGCCCACCGGCAAGGATTGGCCGACCCGGGCGGCCATGGATTTCATCGCCGCCGCGCTGATTTGGGCGGTCAGCACCGGGTCATCGGGCGTGCCGCCGGCCTGCAGCGTGGCCAGGTCAGCAGCGCCCAGCAGCAGGCCGATGTCGGACGGGTTGATCGGCGTGGCCTCGATGCGGATCAGCACCTCGTCAGGGCCGGGGCTGGGCAGAGGCACAGCCAGCAGGCGCAACTCCAGCCGGCCCTCGGGCAGGATGCAGGAGCGGAGTTGCAGGCCGGTGGTGGGCACAGGCACGGGTAGGGGCGCGGGCAGGGGCACGGGCAGTGAGGCGGTCATGGGCTGTCCTGGGTTTGAAGGGGGGCGCCATCATCGCGCAGCCCGGCGGACAATGCCGCGATGGCCCGCCCCCTGCCCCGTTTGAGCCCGACCGAGATCGAGGCGGTGATCGCCACCGCCTGGGACGACAAGCCGCCCTTCCACGCGGTACTGGCCCAGCATGGCCTGAACGCCGGCCAGGTGGTGCAACTGCTCAAACGCCAGCTCACCGCCAACGCCTTCAAGGTGTGGAAGGCGCGCAGCCTGGCCAGCGCCGCGCCGGGCCGGCCGTCCAGCCGCCGGGCGCCACCGGCTGCCGGGCGCTGACCCCTGACCGAGGCAGGTCCGCGCTAACGGCGATGGTGGCTGGGCGCCAGCCGGTACACCGGCGTGGCCAGGCCCTCGAAGCGCGCCTTCAACTGCAGCGCCAGAAACTGCGAGTAGTGCCGCGACTGGTGCAGGTTGCCGCCATGGATCCACAGCTGCGGCACCTGGGTGGGCTTCCACATATTGCGCAGCTCGCCCTCCCAGGGCCCCGGGTCCTTGGGGGTGTCCGAGCCCAGGCCCCAGACCTTGCCGACCTGGTCGGCCACGGCCGGCGAGATCAGATCGGCCAGCCAACTGTTCATCGACCCATAGCCGGTGGCATAGACGATCAGGTCGGCCGGCAGCTCAGCACCGTCGCTGAGCGTGACTGACTTGGGGTTGATGTGCTCGATGGTCACACCGCTGCGCAAATGCACGCTGCCGTTGGCCACCAGCTCGGACGCGCCCACATCGATGTAGTAGCCCGAGCCGCGCCGCAGGTACTTCATGAACAGGCCCGAGCCATCGACGCCGAAGTCCAGCAGAAAGCCGGCTTTGGCCAGCCGGGCATACAGGTCGGCGTCGCGCTTTTTCATCTCGTCGTAGACCGGCACCTGCATCGGCGCCATGATCTTGTAGGGGATCGACGCGAAGATCAGGTCGGCCATGTCGGTGTGCACGCCGGCCTTGACCGCAGCCTCGGAGTACAGCCCGCCCAGCGCCAACTCCATCAACGAATCCGACGGCGCGATATGGGTCGAGCTGCGCTGCACCATCGTGACATCGGCCCCATGCTCCCAGAGTGCGGCGCAGATGTCGTGGGCCGAGTTGTTGGAGCCCAGCACCACGCAGTGCTTGCCCCGGTAGGCCTCGGGGCCGGGATGCTGGCTGCTGTGGTGCTGATCGCCTTCAAAGGCCTCGGCGCCGGCGATGCTGGGCAGGTTCGGGTAGCCCGACACGCCGAGTGCAAACACCAGTTGCCGGGGCCGCAAGGTCAGCGGCTGGCCGTCGCGCTCCACCTGCACGGCCCAGGTCTGGCTGGCCTCGTCGAACTCGGCCTTGTTGGCCACGGTCGAGCCCCAATAGTTCAGCTCCATCACCTTGGTGTACATCTCCAGCCAGTCGCCGATCTTGTCCTTGGGGGCGAACACCGGCCAGTCGTCCGGGAAGGGCAGGTAGGGCAGGTGGTCGTACCAGACCGGGTCGTGCAGGCACAGGCTGGTGTAGCGATTGCGCCAACTGTCACCGGGCCGGGCGTTCTTCTCGACGATCAGGGTCGGCAGGCCCAGCCGGCGCAGCCGGGCGCCGAGTGCGATGCCGCCCTGGCCACCGCCGACGATCAGCACCTCGGGTTGCACGCTGTAGCCCAGGCTGGCGGCCTCGGCCTGGCGCTGCTCCAGCCAGCTCTGGCGGCCCGGGCGCACGCCATGCTCGGCACCCTTGACGCGCTGCGCGCCCTTGCGCTCCTCGAAGCCCTTCAGCTCGGTCATGGTGGTCAGCAAGGTCCAGGCCTTGCCGGCGCGCAGGCGCAAATGGCCGCGGCCCCGCGCCACGCCGGTCTCAAAGGTGAACCAGGCGTCGATCACCCCATCGGCCTCGGTGGCGCTGCCCTCGACCGCAAAGTTCGACGGCTGCACCTCGGCCAGGCGGGCCTGCAGCATCGCGCGGATGGCCTCGGGCCCCTCCTGGGTGCAGATATTCCAGGTGAAGGCCACCAGGTCGCGCCAATAGCTGTCGGCCTCGAACAAGGCCAGCACCGCATCGATGTCGCGGCGGCCCAGGGCGGCATCGAAGTCGGCCAGCCAGGCGCCAGCGGCCTGGGTGGGGTGGGAGGACAGGTCGGTCATCGGTGCACTCCTGGGATGGGCCGGCAGAAGCCGTGCCGGCTGCGGTGACCCATCTTCGGCGTCAGGCCGGCCGGCCGGCGCCCGCAAAAACCCCAAGCCCGGTGATGGAAGTGACCAGGCCGGTTGCTGCAAGTTGAGACTCCCAAGTCAACTGAGCGGCTGAACGGCTGAGGCCGCTGTCGCGCAGGTGCCGGCAGCGGATCAGGCATCGCCCGCATTGCAGCGTGGCGGCCGGCAGCCTAGGCTGCGCCTGCGTTCTGCGCACCCATCCCACCCGCGAGACCCCATGACCGGCACTCCCCCCTATCTCCGGCTGCGCCAGGTCTGCCTAGTGGCACCCAGCCTGGCCCCCGCCGTGCAGGCAGTGCAAGCCGTGTTCGGCCTGCCGGTGTGCTGGCGCGACCCCAACGTGACCACCTTCGGCCTGGAGAACGCGCTGTTTGCGCTGGGCGAGAGCTTTCTGGAGATCGTCGCCCCCACCCGGCCCGACACCGCCGCCGGCCGCTTCTTGCAGCGCAGCGCCGGCATCGGCGGCTACATGCTGATCTTCGACTGCGACGATCCGGCGCCCTACCGCGCCCGTGCAGCGGCGGCCGGCGTGCGGGTGGCCTACCAGATCGACCACCCCGGCTACCGTGGCCTGCAACTGCATCCGCGTGATTGCCGCGCGGCGATGCTGGAGTTTGACCACACCGACGGCGGCGAGGCCCTGGACGGCCCCTACCACCCGGCCGGGCCGGCCTGGCAGGCGGCACGCCGGCCGGCGCAAGTACGGGCGCTGCTGTGCGCCGAGGTCCAGACCCCCGACCCCGCCGGCCTGGCCGCCCACTGGGCCGGCTTGATGGCGGTGCAGCCGCTGCCGGCGACTGACGGCAGCCAGGCCTTTGATTTGGATGCCGGCGCGCTGCGCATCCTGCCCGCCCCGGCCGGCACGCCCGAGCGGGTGTCGGGCCTGCGTTTGCAGGTGGGCGACCCGGCGGCCGTGCTGGCCGCTGCTACGGCGGAGGGCCTGCCGGTGGCACAAGGGCGGTTGATGCTGAGCGGGGTCTGGATCACCCCGGTCGACGCCTGACATTGGCTGCCAATGAACGACGACAACACCCCCGTGCTGGTGGGCTGCGGCCAGATCACCCAGCGTGAGCCCGACCCCCGCGCCGCCGCTGCACCGCTGGCCTTGATGACTATTGCCGCCCGGCTGGCGGCCGACGACAGCGGCGCCGGC
>JANLZT010000489.1:0-1765 GCA_031366465.1 Betaproteobacteria bacterium
GCCGCATTTCAAGGGCGTCTACACCAGCAATGAGCTGCCGCACTTCATCGCCAACATGGCCTTCGAAGCGCCCGGCAACCCGGCCCTGGGCCAACTGCTGGCGCAAGGCTGCAATGCCATGGGCGTCGAGACCCTGGCCCATGCGGCCACCACGCTCAACCCCGAGTACGGCACCCTGGTGCCACTGCGCTACATGAACCCCGACCAGCGTTTCAAGGTGGTGTCGGTCTCTGCGTTGTGCAGCGGCCACTACCTCAACGACAGCGCCCGCCTGGGCTGGGCCATGCGCCGCGCGGTGGAGGACCACTACGACGGCACGGTGGCCTTTTTGGCCAGTGGATCCTTGAGCCACCGCTTTGCGCAGAACGGCCTGGCGCCCGAGTTCGCCTTCAAGGTCTGGAGCCCCTTCCTCGAACACCTGGACCACGGCGTGGTGGCGATGTGGCAGCGCGGCGACTGGGCCAGCTTTTGCGAGATGCTGCCCGAGTACGCCAGCAAGGGCCACGGCGAGGGCTTCATGCACGACACCGCGATGCTGCTGGGCGCGCTGGGCTGGGCCGCCTACCGTGGCCGGGCCGAGGTGGTGACGCCCTACTTCGGCGCGTCGGGCACCGGCCAGATCAATGCCATCCTGCCGGTCACGCCGCAGGACGGCGCGGCCATTCCCGGGCCCCAAGCCTCGGTGGCCACCGGCTACCGGGCCTTTCCACGGCTCTGACCCCGGTCCGCCCCAAGACGCCGCCATGCCCCATCTGGTGATCCTCTACACGCCGAATCTGGAGCCCTCGCCAGCGGCCCCGGGGCTAAACCTCAGCGCGCTGTGCCGGGCCCTGGCCGATGCCATGCTGGCCCAGCGCGACGAGGCCGGCGCAGCCGTGTTCCCGCCCGGCGGCGTGCGGGTGCTGGCCTACCCGGCCACGCACTTTGCGGTGGCCGACGGCGGCGCTGCTGGCCGCGCGGTGGGTGGCAGCGGCGACTACGGCTTCATGTACCTGAACCTGCGCATGGCGCGCGGCCGCAGCGCTGCGGTGCAGCAAGCCGTGGGCCTGGCGCTGCAGGACGTGGTGCAGGCGGCGGCAGCGCCGCTGTTGCCCCGGCGCCAGGTCGGCTTCACGCTGCAGATCGACGAAGGCGCCGAGATCTTCGATGCCAAGGCCAGCTCACTCCACCCCTTGTTCAAGAAGGCCTGAGCCATGCTGAGCATTGAGACCACCACCGCGCTGGCCCGCCAGCTCTACGACGCGCGCAAGGGCCGCACACCGCTGCGCCACTTCTCGGCCCAGCACCCGGGCATGACGATCAATGACGGCTATGCCATCCAGCGCGCCTGGGTGGCACTGGAGCTGGCCGACGGCCACGTCATCAAGGGCCGCAAGATCGGCCTCACGTCGCGCGCGATGCAGCTGTCGAGCCATATCACCGAGCCCGACCACGCGCCGCTGATGGACGACATGTTCTTTGAGGCCGGCACCGACATCCCGATCAACCGCTTCATCGCCCCCCGGGTCGAGGTGGAGCTGGCCTTCATCCTGGGCAAGCCGCTGAAGGGCCCCGGTGTGACGCTGTTTGACGTGCTCTCGGCCACCGACTACGTGAGCCCAGCCATCGAGATCATCGACGCCCGCATCGAGCAGTTCGACCGCGACACAAAAGCGCCGCGCAAGGTCTTCGACACCATCAGCGACTTTGCCGCCAACGCCGGCATCGTGCTGGGCGGCCGGCCGGTGCGGCCACTGGATGTCGACCTGCGCTGGGTGGGCGCGCT
>JANLZT010000504.1:0-1671 GCA_031366465.1 Betaproteobacteria bacterium
GCCAGACTGTCGGGTGCTGATCGGCGCTATGGGATGGCACGACTAGTACTTCGTTTCGTCAATTAGCTTACAAATGAAATCGATGGATTCGTTCGCCAGGCTAGGCGCAAACCGCAGCCATAGCCGTAGCTATGGCGAGGATTTGCAACGACGCATGGCGGACGAAGACGCGATTTCATGTAAGCGGTTTGGTGAAACGAAGTACTAGATTGCAACTGCCGAACGACAAGGACGGCTTGGGTGGTGTCATGGCTGACGGTCTTGGGGCCCCGTCATGGTTTGATATAGGCGCTGCCCTGGGCCTGCAGCTTGGCGATCCGCACCACACCGGACGGCGTGAAGTCGGCCTCCTGGATGAATTGATCGCGCTTCAAGCCCCGGTTCTTGAGCGTGATCTCGCAAACCTCGAAGGCCACACCACGCGACTTCAGGGCTGAAACCAGGGGCGCGAACTCGATGCCGTTGGCCGCCTTGGCGCCCTCCATCAGCATGTCCACGCCCTCGGCATGGGTGACCACGGTGATCTTCACGGTGGCGTCGGTGTCGATGTGGTTGCGCACATTGCGCAGGCCTTTCAGGCCTTGGGCCAGCGCGTTGTCGATGTGATAGACCACCTTGTCCTGGGCCAGGCTGGCGCCCGCCGCCAAACAAAGCGTGAAGGCTGCGAGCAGCGACTTGAGGCGCATGGATGACTCCTTGGGAACCGGTTGCAGCGGGGTTGTGGTGTGACGACTTCAAAACTCGATGGCGTCGGTGATGGCCTCACGAGGCGGCCATTCATCTTGTCAACACCCGATCAGGCCTGGGCGATACCCGGGTTGCCTTGGGTGGCGGCCAGTGTGGGGGTGTTGATCTGGCGTGGCTTGACGCGGCCGCCCTGGGCCTTGAGCCAGGTTTCCACATGCTCCCATACCGGCTTGACGCCAGGCAGGGTCTTGGCTTCTTCGGCCACCGGGGCCCAGCCGGCCACTTTGTACTTCTTGCCGGCGGCTATGGGCCGGCCCTTGAGTTGCAGATTGCTGATGCGGCTGCCCATCTTCTCGCCCGGGGTCAGGGTGTAGGCCAGTCCGCCCACCCGCACCATGTCGCCGCCCTGCTGGTAGTAGGGGTCGGGGTTGAACAGGTTGTCGGCCACGTCTTCGAGGATCGTCTTGATCGTCTCGCCGGTCATCTCGGTCAGCGTGGCATAGGGGTAGGTGATGGCTAGCTGGTCCATCAGCAGCTCGCGCGTGATGGTGTCGCCCGGCAGCAGGGTGCTGCCCCAGCGGAAGCCCGGCGAGAAGGCGATCTCGGCGCATTGCACGTCCATCATCGCGTCGCAGATCAGTTGGTCCCAGCTGCCATTGAAGTTGCCGCGGCGGTAGAGCAGGCCATCGGTAACGGCCAGTTTCTCGCCCAGCCTGGCCTCGAAAGGCGCCCGCAGTTTGGTGATCAGCGCGTCCATCTCGGCATCGGGCCGCAACTGGTTGGCGAATACGGGGAGCAGGCGGTAGCGGAAGTCCACCAGCTTGCCGCCCTTGACGTCGAAATCCATCAGTCCCAGGAACTTGCTGTTGCTGCCGGCATTGGTCACCAGGGTGGTGCCGCCGGCGTTCTTGACGGGCACCGCCACCGGCACGCCGTCATGGGTGTGGCCGCCGAAGATGGCGTCGATACCGCGCACCCGGCCGG
>JANLZT010000539.1:0-2932 GCA_031366465.1 Betaproteobacteria bacterium
CGCGGCCGATGTCGGTCAGGCGCTGGCTGGTCACTTCATTGACATTGCTGCCCGCCGCGCCCAGCTTGCGCCACCACACGCCCAGGCCGTTGACCACGCCGGGCCGGGCGCGGGTCAGCACTGCTGCCCTGCACAGGTAGCTGCCGCGGTCGTTGAAGACCCGCACCATCGCGCCGTCCTGGATGCCACGGGCGGCGGCATCGTCGGGGTGCAGCTCCAGCAGCGGTTCACCCTCGATGCTGCGCAGGCTCTTGACGTTGACGAAGCTGGAGTTGAGGAAATGCCGCGCCGGTGGCGAAATCATGGCCAGCGGGTAACGCTGCGCCAGCACGGGCGACGATTGGCGGCTCTCGTACGGCGGCAGGTAGCGCGGCAGGCCCAGGCCGGGCACAGTGACCTGGGCCCGGCCGCTGGCGGTGGCAAAGCCGCCGTCGGCAAAGGGCCTCTCGGGCAGGCTGAGCTTGACCCAGCCTTGCTGGCTGAGCTGCGCAAAATCCAGGCTGGGCACGGCCTGGCGGGCCAGTTGCTGGTCGCTGTCGGCAAAGCAGGGCTCGGTGAAACCCATGGCGGCGGCCAGCTCGCGAAAGATCTGGGTGTTGGGCTTGGCCTGGCCCAGCGGCGCCACCGCCGGGTGGTTGATCAGCACATAGGTGTGGCCATAGCTGGTGTGCACGTCCAGGTGCTCCAACTGGGTGGTGGCCGGCAGCACGTAGTCGGCCTGGTCGGCGGTGTCGGTCAAGAAATGCTCCAGCACCACGGTGAACAAATCCCCGCGCTGGAAGCCGGCCACCACCTTGGGGGATTCAGGCGCCACCGCCACCGGGTTGCTGTTGTAGACGATCAGTGCCTCGATCTTCGGGCCGAAGGCGGGGGATGCCGGGCGCAGCAGGTCGTCGCCGATGGTGGACATGTTGAGGGTGCGCGGGCGCCTGCCGTCCAGCAGATCGGGCCGCTGCAGCGCCGCATCGTCCCGGACGGCCTTGAACCAACCCGAGGCCGACAGCAGCAGCCCGCCACCGCGCTGGCGCCAGGCCCCCGTCAGGCAGGGCAGCAGCGCGATCAGCCGCACCGCATTGCCGCCGCCATGGCAGCGCTGCATGCCGTAGTTCAGGCGGATCGCGGCTGGCCGGGTTTGCGCATAGTCGCGCGCCAGGCCACGTACCTCGTCGGCCGTGATGCCACACACCGCCGCCACCCGCTCGGGTGGCCAGGCCAGGGCCTCGGGGCGCAGCGCATCAAAGCCATCGACATGGCGGGCGATGTAGTCCTGATCCAGCCAGCCGTTGTTGATCAGCTCGTGCATCAGGCCCAGCGCCAGTGCGCCGTCGGTGCCGGGCAGCAGGGCGATGTGCTGTTGGCACTTGTCGGCTGTCTCGGTGCGGCGCGGGTCGATGCAGACCAGCTTGGCGCCGGCCCGCTTGGCCTGCTGGGCAAAGGTCCAGAAATGCAGGTTGGAGGCGATCGAGTTGCTGCCCCAGACGATGATCAGCCGCGCATCGGCATAGCTCTCCAGGTGCATGCCCAGCTTGCCGCCGTAGGTGGCGGCCAGGGCCTCGCCGCCGGCACTGCTGCAAATGGTGCGGTCCAGCAAGGACGCACCCAGCCGGTGGAAGAAGCGCGCGGCCATGCTCTCACCCTGCAGCAGGCCCATGGTGCCGGCATAGCTGTAAGGCAGGATGGCCTGGGGGTCGCGCGCGGCGATGGCGGTCAAGCGGGCGGCGATGTCGGTCAGGGCCTGGTCCCAGCCCACCGCCACAAACTGCCCGCTTCCTTTGGGACCGACGCGTTTGAGAGGCGTCAGCAGCCGCTCGGGGTGGTAAGTGCGCTCGGCATAACGCGAGACCTTGGTGCACAGCGCGCCGTGGGTGGGCGGGTGGTCGGGGTCGCCAGCCACCTTGATGACCCGGCCGCCCTGCACGCTGATCTTGAGCGCACAGGTGTCGGGGCAGTCGTGCGGGCAGGCGCCACGCACCGTGGTGACCGTCAAATCGGCGGGGTTGGGGGCAGTCGGCAGGCTCATCCAGCAACTATTGCACAGGCCTGCCAGCGGCTAAGATGGATTGAAGCCGGCCCCAATATTCAAATTGCCCCAGGCCGCACCGCCAGGAGACCCACCATGCAATTGATCGAATCCATCCTTGCCGATGCCGCCAGCATCACCGCGCTGCGCCGCGACATCCATGCCCATCCCGAGCTGTGCTTCGAAGAGCAGCGCACCTCTGACCTGATCGCCAAGGCGCTCACGGATTGGGGCATCCCGGTCAAGCGCGGCCTGGGCGGCACCGGTGTGGTGGGCATCGTCAAGAACGGCACGTCAGCCCGGGCACTCGGCCTGCGCGCCGACATCGACGCCCTGCCGGTGACCGAGCGCAACCAGTTTGCCCATGCCAGCCAACACCCCGGCAAGATGCACGCCTGCGGCCACGACGGCCACACCGCGATGCTGCTGGCAGCCGCCAAACACCTGGCGCGGCACCGCAACTTCGACGGCACGGTCTACTTGATCTTCCAGCCCGCCGAAGAAGGCGGCGGCGGCGCCCGCGAGATGATCAAGGACGGCCTGTTCACGCTGTTCCCGATGGAGGCGGTGTTCGGCGCCCACAACTGGCCGGGCATGGCGGTGGGCCAGTTTGCGCTGCGCGCCGGGCCCTGCTATGCGTCGAGCAACGAGTTCAAGATCACCGTCAAGGGGCGGGGCGCGCATGGCGCGATGCCGCACCTGGGGGTGGACCCGGTGCCGGCGGCCTGCGCGATGGTGACCGGCTTCCAGACCATCATCTCGCGCAACATTCGGCCGATCGACACCGGGGTGATCTCGGTGACCATGATCCACACCGGCGAGGCCACCAATGTGATCCCCGAGACCTGCGTGATCGAGGGCACGGTGCGCAGCTTCACCACCGAGGTGCTGGACCTGATCGAAGCCCGCATG
>JANLZT010000553.1:0-13770 GCA_031366465.1 Betaproteobacteria bacterium
TAGGCCCGCACCTGGCCGGCGGCCTGGGCCGGCGTGCGGGTGGCGCGGCTGGCGCCGACGACGATGTCGAAGTGCTGCACCAGCGTATTGCGCGGCAGTGTGAGAGGCGGCGCCAACGCCGCCAGGCTGACCCCGGTGCTGCCCAGGTAGGGCAGGTAGAGAAAGCTGAAGGTGGCGTCTCGTTTGCCAGCCGCAAAGGCCTTGGCGCTGGGCTCGGCCCGGGCAAAGCCCGCCAGCACGTCCTTGAACAACGCGGCCATGGCCCGGCCTCAGCGGAAGGCCAGCGCGCTGCGCGCGGTGTTGAAGGCCGCCGCAAAGCCGGTGTCGGCGCTGGCCTCGTCGACATGGATGCCCTGCTGCGAAAACTGCGCCACCAGCGCGGTTTTCTCGGCCACCGGCACCTCGGCGGGGCTGGTGTACTTCAACAAGGTCTGGCGCACCGTGGTGTCTTGCAGCAGGCCGTCGGTCAGCACGTTCAGGGCCTTGTCGCGCAGGTCGCGGTGGGGCAGCTCAAAGATGCCGATGGGGATGTCGCGGGTCAGCGCCAGCACCAGGTCCACCGACTGGCCGGGCAGCACCTTGGTGCCGGCCGGCACGCTTTGCGAGACCACCCGCGGCTCTTGCCGCACATCGATCAGCGCCAGGTTGTCGATGAAGAAATTGGCCTTGGCCGGGTTGAGTGCCACCGCCGGCACCGCGAAACCCTCGCGCACCACCTTGGCCAGTGCCGGCTGGGGCGACAGATCGATCAGCACCGGGGTGGCCACCTGGGCGGTCTGGCGCACCAGGCCGGTGGCGCTGAGGCCGGCAAGGAGGGTGGTCTGGTTGAGGTTGATGGCCATGGTGTGTGCTCCTGGGTCAGGGTCAAAGAGGTTTAAAGCGCGCGGATCGGCTGCTTGGTGTAGGACTTGCCCACCTTCAGCCCCAGCGCCTCCAGCGCCTTGCTGGCCTCGGCAAAGCTCAGGCCGGCCAGCGACGGCATCTCGATCGAGGCCTCGGCCTGCAGCGCGGCCGAGATCACCAGTTGCGCCGATTCACCCGGCGCCACCGGCTGGCCCAGCGCGGGCAGTTGCAGCAGCACCAGCGACTGGTTGTAGGCCGACCCGGGTGAGGCCACCGGCACCACCGTGCCGGTGACGTCCAGGATGTTGCTGACCGCGATGCTGCGCTGGCCCAGCAAGGCCAACGCGGCCGCCAGCGACTGGCCGAACAGCGCCGGCATGAAGGCGCCCAGCGCCGGCAGGGTGATGTTCTGGGTGGCCAGCACGCCGTCGGGTGGCACCACCACGTCCACGCTGGCGGGGCTGTAACCCGGCGCCTCGGCGCGCAGCTTGTAGGCACCGGGCTTGAGGCCGGGGAAGGTGTGCAGCGTGGCATCGGCCACCGGATCAACCGCCTCGGTGCTGATGCCGTCATCGCGGGTGGCGGTGACGCGCACCGAGCGCAGGTCGATGCCGGCATTGGCGATTTGCACCTTGACGCTGGCCGCCTCGGACGACTCGATGAAGGTGAACACGGTGGCCACCGCCGTGACCACGTCGTTCCAGGCCTGGGCGGTGAGCGGGTCGCCGGCCGCGACGGTGGACTTGATGAAGGGGGGGTTGAGCTTCATGGGGCGCTCCTGCGGGGGGTGTCGGGGGTGTCGTGGGACAAGCGGTGCGGGCGTTGGTGGCGGTGCTGGTGTTGGCGTTGCGGCGGCCGATCACGGCCCGCCGGCCGCTGGCGGCTGCCACAGCGCGGTGGCCGCGCGCAGCGCGGTGATGGGGTCGGCGCTGGCGGCGGCCGGTAGCTGGCCCTGGCCCAGCACCCAGCGGTCGTCGATGAACTCGACGCTGAGCGCCACGCCGGCCGGGCGGAAGCGGTCGAGCGCCCTGGCCACCCGGCGCAGCACGCCGGTGGCGTCCAAGTCGTCGGGCTTGCGCAGGGCCCGGAAGCGGCCGGGGATCAGCAGCCGGGCGGCAAAGGCGCGGCGCTCCATCCACGACAGCGAGACCTCGCCGGCCACCGCTTCGGCCTGCGCCGGGCCGGGCGCCCAGACCGAGGCCTCAAACACCGCCGCCCGGGTGCGCGGCGTGACGCTGCGCACGGCGGCCGGCGTGCTGCCATGGGGGGCGTCCAGCGACGCCGCATGGGCCTGCTGCACAAAATAGGCCAGCCGGGTGGTGCCCACCGCGATGCCGGGCATCGGCAGGCTCTGGCCGTCATGCGGGAAGCTGGCCTCGCGGTCCAGCGCGCCGGGCGGCACGGTGGCAACGAAGCTGGCCGGGCGCTGGCCGGGTTGCAGGCCCGGGCCGTCGAAGCAGAAATCAAGCTGGGCGTTGCGATCAGCGCCGGCAAAGCAGCCGCCGCGCCAGGCATAGGCCAGCGAGGTGACATCGGCGCCATCCAGCAAGGCCCGGCCCTCTTCGGTGAAGACGAGGGTTTGGCCGCTGGGCACCATGCCGGCCAGGCCCACGCCATGGCCCTCGTCGCGGTTGACCAGCATCGGGCCGACGCTGCGGCCCTGGTCGGCGCCGCGGATGCGCACCTGCAGCAGGCTGCGCTCAAAACCGCGCCGCACCAGCGACCAGGTCTCGGCATGGCGGCGGCTGAGGCTGTCGGTGACCATCCGCCAGAGCGGGTTCTCCTCCAGGCCCAGGGTGTCCTGCGCTGGCGGCAGCGGCGCGGCCGGCGCTGGGCCGTCGGCCGGCGCAGCGATCACCAGCAAATCCTGGGCCGGCGCGGCATGCCAGTAGCGGTCAGGGCTGTGCACCAGCGGGCCCAGGCGCAGGTCGAGCGCATTGGCCGCCGCCTGCATCACGGCGGCCACCGTGCCGTTGCCGGCCGCATGCAGCACGCAGATGCGGGCGATGCGCCGGCGCAGCGCGTCCAGCAGCGCGGCCTGGGTGGTGGCGGCGCGGGCGGCGCTGAGCAAGCGGGTGGCGGCGGCGGCCAGATCGTTTGGCGCGGCGGCCGGGGCAAAGCGCGGCAGCCGTGGGTGGGCCAGGCCCAGGCCCCAGAGGTCGAGCAGGGCCTCGGCGGCGCTGTTGCGGGCGGCCGGCGTGGCGGCGTGGGCCAGCACTTGCGCCAGCGCGCCGGCCCGGGCAAAGCGCTCGAAGGCGATGTCCAACTCGGCCGGCCGGATGCCATGGCGGGCGGCGATGCGCAGCAGGTCGGCCAGCTCGTCGGCCTCGGCCAGGCGGTGGGCGCGCCGCACGGCGGCCATGCGCGCGGACAGCACATCGAGATCGACCGCCAGCGCGTCCACCACCTGGCCCAGCAGCTTGCCTGGGCGGGCTGCCTCCAGATGGGCCGGGAAGCGCGCCAGGATCTGGCGGCCGCGTGAAGTGGTCACTGCAATACCTCCGGGCTGCGCCCTGCGGTGCGGGCCCCCGGGCTGCGAGGCAGCCCGTTCGGGCCTGCGGGAGCGGCCAGGCGGGGGCTCATGGCACCACCGGATTCAACAGCCGGGCGCCGCGCAGCCACAGCCGCTCCAGCCCCGACAGCGGCAGCTCGACATTCTGCTGGTGCAGGCGCAGGCCGGCCTCGACATACTCCACCTTGTAGTGAAGGTCGGGCACGGTGTAGGTGTCAGAGCCCGCCAGATGGCCTTTGAGCAGGGCCACGCTCAGGGTGCCCCTGCCCAGGCTCGCCAGCAGGGTCTTGAGCCGCTCGGCGATGTCGGCCAGCGCCGCACTCAGCGGGGCCTGTTGGTCGGCTGCGGCCAATGCCGCGCCCTGCAGCACCACGTTGACCGCTACGTCGATCAGGATCAGCGACCCGCCCAGCTTGATGTCCACCCGCCCGCGCACCGGCCGCGCATTGGGGTTCTCGGCGATCAGGTTCTTGCGGCCGTCGAGTGCGGTCTTGCCGTCGGGGTAGAGCGCCACCGCCACATCGAGCACGCCGTCGATGGCCATCAGGCTGGCCACCAGCCGGTTGTAGACCAGGGTCTCGCCGATGCCGGCGTCCTTGACGAAAGCCGCCACCGCTGCGTCGGCCTGCTTGAGCAGGCGGCGCCGCTCATCGGCCGACAGCGACAGCGTCACCGGGGTGACCACCACGTCGATGTTGACCAGCAGCAGCAACTGGGTCGGGTCAACTGTGGCGACATTGGCTGGCTCACCCAGGGCCGGGTCGGCCGCCACCGGGCCGGCGCCGGGGGGGGCCGCGCCGAGTGGCCGCGCGGCGTCGATGTTGTGTTCCACCCGCACGCCCAGCGGCCGGGTGGCCTCGATCAGCGCGATGGCCTGCAGCTTGGCGGCGTCCAGCTCGACGCCGCTCATCTCGGGCAGCGCCACGCTCAACTTGACCACACCGGGGTGGGCCAGGTAGTCCTCGGCGATGCGGATGTCTTTCTCGCGCAGCCCGGGCAAGGTGGTCAGCGCCCCCAGCATCGCGCCGGTGGTGGCGGCGCCGGCGGTCTCAAGGGCGCGGCGGCAGCGCTCGCGCAGTTGGGCGTCGGTTTCATCGGCAGCGGCGAATCGGGTGGCCTGCGGGTTGGCCACGCTGGTGATGCCCAGGATCGGCCGGTCGATCACGCTCACCGCGTCGGCCGCCACCACCCCGGCCGCGCCCGGCACGCGCGCGGCAATCGGTGCCTCGACCGACAGGTTGCCGCGCTGCAGGGTGCGGTCTTCGGTGGTCTCGTAGGCCACCGCCGGCGGCTGGCTGGTGGACAAGCGGGTGCCGGCGGGGATGGCGATATCGGCCGGCGCCGGGCTGCTGCGGCTGAACAAGGCGCTGCCGGTGGCCGACAGCCGGCGCCGCCGCTCGGCGCCGACCAGCGCGGCCAGTTGCTCCAAGTCACGGCCGCTGGCAGTGTCGAGAAAGGCCGACTGGTAGACCGCCTCCAGCTGGCGCGACAGCACCGCGTACTCGCGCGCAAAGCTCTCGGCCAGCAGCCGGGTGACGCTGCCGGGGTTGCGGTCGGTGAGCTGCGGGTTGCTGCCCTGGTGCTCGTAGTTGACGAAGAAGACGCTGCCGGCGTCGGGCAGCGTGGCGCCGGTCTCGGGCGCCAGCCAGGCCAGCGCCTTGTCGGCACCGGGTTGCTGGAAATCGGTGCCGGCCCGGAATCGCGTGTACTGGCCGTCCACCAGGCCATGCACCCGCACGGTGGCCGGCAGGATGGCGCTGGGTGCGGCCAGCCGGAACGGCGCGTCCTCGGGCAGGTAGCGGAACTGCTCACGCACCTCGCCGCCGGTCAGCGCGGTCAGCAGGTCATCGACAAACTGGGCATAGGGTTCGGCGGCGTAGGTCATGCGGAGACCTCCAGCGAAAACGGCAGCACCAGGTTCAGCGGCGCCGGCTGGCCCAGCACCCGCACGGTGAGATCGATGCGCACGCTGTCGCGCGGCGGCTGGTGCTCGGGCCGCACCTGCACGTCCAGCACCCGCTCGATGCGCGGCTCGTCGCGCAGCGCCTGCAGCACATAGAGCTTGATGAGGTTGCGGGTGCGCGCCACGTTGGGCTCGCCCAGCAGCTCGTGGTGGCGCGAGCCGTAACGGGGATGGCCCAGCGCGGCCAGCTCGCCTTGCCGGGTCTTGAGCCGGTTGGCAACCGCCTGGGTGAAGTTGTCGATGCCGTCCAGCAGCGCCAGGTCGCGCTGCACGCCGGGGGCCTTGCCACCCTGCGGGCCGCGCGCGGCGACCAGGTCAGCGTCTTCGAAGTAGCCCTGGTGCAGGGCGTAGTCCAGGCGCAGATCGCGGCCCTGGAAGGGCGCGAGGGTGTCGAGGGTGCGGCGCGGCGCGGCCATCAGGGGGCTCCGGTGTCGGTCACAAAGGGGGCGGCCGGTGGGCCCAGGATCATCATCACGCCCGGGCCGGACGGGATCTGGTCGCCCATCCGCACCAGCGCCTGGCCGTTGACCAGCACGCTGGTCGAGCCGCCCTGGCCGATGGGCAGCGGGTAGGGCACGCCGCTGAGTGAATTGATCATCTGGCACAGGCTGCCGGCGGTGGCCAGCGGCAGGCCGCCTGCGGTGGCGCAGGTCTGCAGCACGGTGGTGATAAAGCCCGAATCGGGCGGACCCGCCGCGCCGGGGCTGAGCAGCACCGCGCAACCAATCGAGACCGGTGAGCCTGGCATCGTCGTCATCCCGGGCTGAGTTGGGTGTTGCCGGCCAGCGTGATGGCCGGGGCCTTGAGCTTGGCGGCAGCCGTGCCTTCAAGATCGAGCGAGCTGCCGGCCGAGACCTTGACGCTGCCTTGCGCCTTGAGCGTCAAGTTGCCGCTGGCCTCGATGCTGATGTCGGCATCGCCCTTGATCTCGATCTTGCCGGCGCTCTTGAGCTGCACATCGCCGTCCTGGTTGACGGTGAGCTCGGTGCCGCCCATCTTGAGCGTCAGGTGGTCGTCGTGCAGGGTCAGTGCGCAGCCATTGGCCAGCTCGACATGCAGGCGGCGCACCGCGCTGTCGTCGGGGTCGGTGGGCATGTAGACGCACTCCTCGGCCTTGCCCACCGGCGGCTGCACCTGGTCGTCATACACCGAGCCCACCACCACCGGCGCGTTGATGTCGTCGTTGACGAACACCACCAGTACCAGATCGTCCACCTTGGGCAGCAGCGACAGGCCCAGCCTGGCGGTGGCCACCGGCACATGCTGCAGCTCAAGACCTGAGGCGCGCAGCCGCAGGTTGACCTGGTGGTTGTTGTCGCTGCTGTCGCTGTCCCTGGCCTGCACGGCGGTGACCAGGCCCAGCTCGGGCGCGCGCCGACGCGCCAGCTCGTCGCGCACGATGGCCCGGATGATGTCGACCATGTCGGTCATTGGGAAAGCTCCGCGCTGCGCGCTGCGCTGTAGGAGCCCTGCGGGCGGCCGGGCGGTCTCATGCAGCGCCCTCGACGGTCAATCGGGTCAGGAAGCCCGAGGTGCGGTCCAGCGTGTGTTGCACCGCCAGCACCCGCAGCGGACCGGGATCAGCGCCGGGTAGGTCGGCAAGTTGCACCAGCGCGCCGGGCCGCAGTGTGGCGTCGCCCACGATCAACAGCCGGCCGCTGTGGGCGCCGCGCTTGGCGCTGTCGGCCAGCGCCTGGCCGCCGGACCGTGCGGCGTCTCGGGTGGCCACCGCGCCCGCCACCTGCGACGGGTCGCCAGCGGCGCCCACCGGGTCGTGGCTCAGCCAGTGCCAGCGGGCGCTGCCGGCCTCGCTGCCGGCGCCGTGTGGTGCGGCGGCCGGTGCGGCCGGGCTGGCGCGCTGGGCCAGCTCCCAGTGCAGCAGTTGGGCGCCATGGCGCAGCCGCTGCGGCGCGCCGCCGGCTTGCGGGCTGACAAAGCGCAGCCCGCCATCAGCGGCGCTGCCCAGGTCGGCCCCGCTCAGCCGCGCCAGCGCCTGCAACTGCTGCCAGACGTTGAGCCGGTTCTCGGCAAACCAGGCCCCCAGCTGCAGCTTTGCATCGATGCGGCTGACCGCCGCGCTGCCGACCAGGTCACGCACCACATCGGCCACCGTCGGGTTGACATGGCTGGCGGTCTTGTACAGCCGCGACAGCGCGATGGTGGCCGAGACGCCGTCGATCACCAGGCTGTCGGGCCCTTGGCGCACAGCCAGCACTTCGCCGCTGAGCACGTCGGTCTCGCTGCCCAGGCCACCCAGTTGCAGGTTGAGGGCATCGCCCGGCGCGGCTTGCTTGAACTTGCTGGCCGGCGCGCACTGCAGGCGCGCGCCGTCGTGGGCCTGCTGCAGGCCCAGCCAGACCCGCACCGAGACGATGGCGCCCTCGGCCATGCCCAGGCTGCGCCCGGCGATGCTGAGCTTGGCGTTGGGGCGCAGCAGGGCCATCAGAGGTCCAGTGCGATGCCGTTGCGCGCTGCCTGCTCGCGCAGCGCGGCCTCGACGGCCTCAACGGCATCCACGGCATCCACGGCGTCGATCAGGTGCTGCGGGTCGTCGGTCGGCCCGGGTGTGGGCCAGCCTGGCCGAGCCGGCGGCCAGCCGGGTGCGGTCGCCTGGCCGGCGCTGGCCGCCGCTGGGTCGCCCGGCCCGGCGGCGGTCAAGGCGGCTGCGGCAGGCAGGCCGAGCGCCGCCAGGCCCTTGAAGCCGCCGATGCGCGCGCCTTGCCGCAGAGGCGCTGGGGCGTTGCTGCTGGCCATGCCGAAGGGGCTGGCCGCTGCGACGGTGGCGGCTGCGGGGCGCTGCCGACCGCGCGGGGCGGCCAGGGTGTCCAGGCGGTAGGCCAGGGCTTGCGCCAGCGCGTTGGTCGGGGCTGGGTTGCAGTCTGATGGGCTGCCTTGGGCGGGGTCGATGTCGGCGGCGGGGCGCCGGGCCGCAGCCGCAGCAGCCGCCGCATCAGCCGCAGCAGCCGGCGTCGGTGCTTGTGCGCCCAAGCCTGGCGGCTGGGCCTGGGCTGCCGGCTTGGCGCGCACCGCCGCATGCCAGGCAGCGGCCAGACCGGCGCTGTCGAGCCGCCGCTGCCAGCCCTGCCGGGCGGCAGCCGCATCGGGCCAGGCCGGGACGGGCAGCGCGGCCGGCACAGCAGACCGGTGCGGCGGCGGCCACTGGCCGCCGGGCGCGGCGCCAGTCTGGCGGGTGGGGCTGGGCAGGCCGAAGGCGCTGGACGGCGGCGCGTCCACCGAGCCACCCACTGCCGTGCCGCTGGCTGCCGGTGCGCTGGTCGTGCCTGCCAGCGCCGATGGCTTGGTGAGGCCCGCTAGGCGCCGGGCGGCGGCGACCCTGCCGGCCGTTGAGCCGGTCGCCGCCATCGATGCCGCCGGGCGCATCGGCCAGGGCATGCCGGCTGGGCGCAGGGCGGCGGGCTGGCCTGCGGCTTGGGGCTGGCGCCTCGGCATCGCCACCGGCAGCTGCGCTGGCAGCCCGGCACTGTCACCCGCAATGCCGGCCAAACCGCCGCCCGAAGGCAGGGCCGACGCGGGCCGAGCCGTCCGGCCGCGTGCGGCGGGCGTGTCAGCCTGGTCGGCTGGGTCGGCCCAGCCAGTGCCCAGCAAGCGATCCAGCAAGGGCGCCAGGGCGGCACCCGGCGGCGTGTTTTGCAGCAGTGCATCCAGCCGCGCGGCCTGGGCTGCCTGGGACAGGGCCGGGCCACCGCTGGCCGGGTCCAGCCGGGCCAGCGCCGCGTCCAGCGCCTGCCAGGCCGCGCCGCGCTGCGCCGGCAAGGCGGCCAGCCGGAACAGGCGTTGCAGTGCCGGCAGGGGCGCGCGCATCAGGTGCCCCCCCCATCGGCGGGCTGCTGGCGTGCCAGCATCTCCAGGTACAGCAGGATCTGGCCCAGTGTGAGATCGGCACATTCGGCCGGGGTCCAGCCAAACTCGCGCGCCAGCACAAAGCAGGCCCGGGTGAGCGGGGCCTTGAGCGCGCTGTCGAGGTCTTCGTCCTGCACCGTCAGGCCGCTGATGCGGTTGACGGCGTCGAGCAAAAACTGCAGCAGCCCGGCCGACAGCGAGCCGGCCTGCTCGACCGTCAGCTTGGGCGCCACCAGGGCCTGCTGCACCATCAACACGCCGCTGACCAGGCGCTGGTCCTTGGCGGCCTGGGCCACCCGCTGCACATCGCGCACAGTGAGCGGGCGCAGCGTCACCTGGCCGCCGGCCGGCGCGCCAACCGCCGCCGCCGCGCCGTCGCCGGCCGGCCGCAACACCGCCGCCGGCACGCTGATCGTGTAGGTGGCGGCGGCGCCGGCCAGCAGGTCGTCGACGCTGAGCATTGGGGGGGGCGTCAGGCGGTCCATGTTTTATTCACGGTTGTGGGACGCAATATCGACCCCCACCCCAACCCTCCCCCTGCCGGGGGAGGGAGACAGGCCACCGCTCTTGTTTCACGGGCATCACCGCAGCCTCACGCCGAAGCGTCTTCCACCTTGACCCACAGCGCGCGAAAGTTGACCTTCTCCATCGCGAAGTCGTCCTCGGGCAGGTTGTAGTGCCACTCTTCGAGCTTGACGCCCATCACCGTGACGGTGGACGTGACGCCCGGCAGCGACGGGTTCTCCAGCCGCAGGCTCAGGTTGAAGGACGGGCTGACAAAGCTGCCGGCGGGCCGGCTGTCGGCGGCGTCCCCCAGCATCAGCTTGAGCAGCGCGCCGTTGATGTAGGCGCGGTCTATCGAGCCATGCACATTGATGTTGCCCGGGCGCAACTCGGTGGCAAAGCGCTGGCCCAGTTCGTGGAAAGGCTGCACATCGTTGGTCACCCGCAGCGTGACGCCGGTGACGCGCCCGATCGGGGTGAGTGAGTATTGGTCATTGACGACCTTGGCCTTGTCGCCCTCCAGGCCGGGTTCGACGGCGACGGCGATGGTGCCGTCAGACCCTCGGTAGACAGTGCTTGCCATGTTGCGTGCTCCTTGCGTTGGGGTGTGGACCGGCTTGATCTCATCAAGCCAGGTTCATGATGACCTTGACGAAATCGATCGAGAAGGTGGGCTGCAAGGTCATCACCACGATGGCCTGGCCGTTGATCTCCTGGGCCCGGGTGGCCGACACGTCCAGGCTGTAGGCGATCAGCATTTCGTCGAGCACCATGCCCGACAAAAAGCCGTCCAGCGTGGCCTTGAGCGCGGCCCGCACCCGCGAGTTGTTCAAGCGGCCGATGTAGGGGTTGCTGCCCAGCCGCACACCGGCCTTGGCGTAATCGACGATGCGCCGCACGCTGATCTGCTTGAAGGCGCCGGTGTCGGTGCTGATGCCCTTGAGCGCACGGATGCCCAAATTCTTCTGCAGCACCAGCACCCGGTTTTGCAGCAACAGCTTTTGCTCGGACCGGGTGTAGTCGCGCGACAGGTCGTCGGCGGCCACGTCCTTGTTGGTCATGCTGATGTGCGGCGCCAGCGTGGCGATGCGGCCGGCCACCAGCGCTGCGGCATAGGCCGCCGGCAGCTTGACCTGCTTGTTGGGCACGCCCAGCCGCGATGCGTCGTCGGCCTTGAGGCCCGGCGCCACCAGCACCAGCCGCGGGTTGGAGCCCTTGCTGACATCGGCCGAGACGATTGTGGCCGGGGTGTCCGAGGACGCACCCATCACCGCGATGCGCTCGCGGCCGTCGTTCTCGGTGGCCTCCAGGTGGGCCAGCATGGTGCCGGCGGCGGTGTTGGCGTCAAAACCTGCGGCCACCACGATGTTGACCTCCTGGGTGGCCAGCAGCGCCAGGCCGCTGGCCAACTCACTGGGGGTGGCGGCAGCGCCGTCGGGCCCGCCGATCTCGGCCAGCGCGGCGGCCACCGCCTTGGTGGGCGTGAGCGCGGCATTGGCGCTGCGCGCGGCGGCATCGATGCCGGCCATCGTGGCCACCACAAAGCGGCTGCCGTCGGTGATGGATGCGGCCAGGTCGCCAGCGGTGGTGAAGGGGTATTCCTCCTTGGCGCGGCCGTTGACCAGCGTGAGCGTGCCGGCATTGACAGTCACCGTGATGGCATTGGCCCAGGTGCCGGGTGAGCTGGCGGCCAGCACCAGCAGCGGCACGTCGGCGGCGGTCTGCAGTGACCAGCTCATGGTCTTCATGCGGGTGCCGGCGGCCAGGTTGGCCACCCGCACCGCATAGACCGTGCTGCCGCCGCCCCGGAACACCTGCTCCAGCGTGCGGGTCAGCGTCAGCGGCGGCGCGGTGGGGGCGTCCTCGCCGGTGCGTGGGAAACGGTCGTAGGCGCCAAAGGTCTCCAGCGCCTCGGCATAGCTGCCGATCAGGTAGACCTTGTCGGGCTCGCCGCGGTTGGCGGTGCCGACCACGCCGATGTTGCCGGTGGAGATGCCCCCCACCCCGATCAGGCCTTCGGATCGAACCTCGATGTAGGTACCGGGGAGGATCATTTCCCCTATGGCTTCACTCATGGCGTTTCTCCTGTGACAGGGGCTGGGTGGACGGGGCCCGCGTGACGCGGCCCCAGGGGGGATGGCTGGGCCACGCTGGCGGGCATGGCAAGGGTTGCAGGCTTGGCATGGTCTAAGGCACCTGGGTGGGTTGATCGGGTCTGGCATCGACGCGGGTGGCGATGGCCACGCGCTGGATCACGCCGCCGGACGAATCCGGGCGGTTGATCTCGTGCTCGTACTCAAAGGCCAGCAGCGCGCTGCGGCGGCGGGCTGAGGCATGGGCGGCGTCGGTGCCAGCCACCGGGCCGATCTGGGCCAGCGCCAGCTTGCGCAGGCCGCGGATCTGCGCCGCACTGACGTCGGTCAGGGCCCGCAGCACGGCGCCGCTCAGCGCCGCCGCGGCCGCGCCGTCGGCGCCATAGACATCGATCCTGAGGGTGCCGGCGATGGGTGTGACGCGGCGCTCCCATTGGCCCAGCACATAGCCGGCCTGCAGCATGCCGCTGGCCGGCAGTGGCGCGCCAAACAGCAATTGGCCGATGGCCGCGTCGGCCCGCACCTGGCCGGCAGCCGGCGCGGCGCTGACCACCGTGAACAGCGTGGCGCCCACCCGCACCGACAGGTCGGCCGGGCCGAGTTTGCTGTCACTGCCGTCACCGCCGTCACTGCCATCGGCGCGCTTGAGGCCACCGTGCGGCAGCGTCAGCGTGCGGCGGTCGGGCGACAGCAGGTTGAAGCCGGGCTCGTCGGCCAGCACCGGGCGGGCCAGGTCGATGGCCGCCGCCCAGGGCAGCGCGCTGCCCGACACCAGCATCGCCCGCTCACCCAGCCCGGCGCCCAGGCGCTGGGCGGCGTCCAGCGACAACACCACCGCCGGCAGGTCAGTCAGCGCGGCAGGCTCGCTGATGCCCAGCAGGGCCGGCGCGGGCAGCAGCGCGGCCGGGCCGGTCAGGCCGGCCAGCCAGGCCAGCACGGCGTCGAGGAAGGCGGTCTCAGGCATAGCGCACCGTGCGCAGCGCGGCGTTGTTGGAATCAGCCAGTTGCAGGAAGAAACGCGAGAACGAGGCCGCATCGCGGACCCGGGTGCGCAAGGGCTGGGCATCGCCGGGGTTGCTGGCATTGATCAGCGCGATCAAGGCCAGCGAGTTGGCCTGGCCGGCCTCGGCCGCCGGCAGATTGCTGATCTTGAAGCCCACCAGCACCGCGCCGCCCGCCGGCACCGCCACATTGGCCACCGGGCCCAGCCCGACTGCGGCCTGCCACTTGGTGTTGTCGGTGACCGGGCCGGCGGGATCGACTGCCGCGCTGGTGGCTGGGTTGCTCTTGGCCCAGAACAGCGCCACGTCCACCGGTGTGGCCACCGCCGTGCGGTTTTGCACCCGGACATAGACGAAATTGTCGGCCGGCCCCGGCAGCACCCGGTCGGCACTGCGCGGGTTGGCCAGATCGGCGGTGGCGCCGGCCACATCGGCCAGCGCCGCCGGCACCACGATGATGTCCGGGCTGCGGCCGCCAAAGGCCACGCCGCCCAGCCGGCCGGTGTCGTCCAGGCCGTCGCGGATGAACAGATCGGGCACAAACGGCGTCACCGGCGCCACCCGGAAGGCGGCCCGGCGCTCGCGCCGCAGCAGCGCCCCCATCACCGTGGGCTGGCCGGCCGGCACCAGCGGGTCAACGCCGTTGGGGGTTGTCACCAGCGCCAGCAGCGCCACGAAGGCCGGCAGCGTGGCCGGGGCCAGCCATTCGATGCGCGCCACCTCGGGCTGGTTGGGCCCGACCGCGTTGAGGTGGACCGGCACGCCGGCCCGCTGCCAGGCGGCCGCATTGCCCACCGGCGCCAGCGCTGGCGCGGGCAAGGTCGCATCCAGCCAATGGGCCCAGAAGTCGGCATGCAGATCGGGCACCGGGGCGGCATTGGGGTCGGCGGCGGGGGCCGGGCTGGCGGCGAAGTACAAATGAACCGTGGCACTGACGACGCTGCTCCAGCCACAGGAGTGGACTTGCACATAGACCACATTGCGGGCACCGGC
>JANLZT010000583.1:0-3066 GCA_031366465.1 Betaproteobacteria bacterium
ACCATCGATTCGATGATCGACCCACACCGCCAGCGGGCTGCCAGCCAGCCCCCAAACCGCTGATCTCTGGAGGCCGCCAGGCTCACTCCTCAATGGAATGCCGCGCCCGGCTCCAGGCTCATACCTCATTGGACAAGACTCCTGCTTCCAAGGCTTGTGCAGCAGGCGCTAGAGTGGACTGGCCCTTCCGGCAACCCAGGAGCCCCCATGCTTATCCCGTCCCCCTCACGCACCCGCCGCGTCATCGTCGGCCTCGCCGCCAGCCGCGCCGAAACCCTACCCAGCGGAGGCACCCATGCCCGTCGCTGACACCCGCCCCAACCCCGCCACCGGCCGCACCGCCAACTGGCGCATGGCCCTGGACATCGAGCGCTGCATCGGCTGCCATGCCTGCAGCGTGGCCTGCAAGGTGGAGAACAGCGTGCCGCTGGGGCGCTTTCGCACCAAGGTCTACTACCTCGACGAAGGCAAGTTCCCCAAGGTCAAACGGCACTTTCTGCCCACCTTGTGCATGCAGTGCGAGGACACGCCCTGCCTCAAGGCCTGTGATCGCACGGCAATCGTCAAAGGCGCCGACGGCATCGTGCGCATCGACCCCGACCGCTGCGAGCATGTGGGCGCCTGCGAGGCCGCCTGCCCCTATGGCGCCATCGGCTGCGACGACAACGACATCGCCGACAAATGCGATTTTTGCTCGCACCGGCTGGACGCCGGCATGGAGCCGGCCTGTGTCGAGACCTGCCCGGCCGAGGTCTTCCACTTCGGCGATGCCAATGACCCGGCCTCGCCCTACTCGCGCTTTGTGGCCAGCGGCAAAGGCACCGAGCTGAAGGTGCTCAAGCCCGAGGAAAAGACCCAGCCCCGCGTCAGCTACCGCGGCCACAACGTGGCGATGGAAGCCAAGATCCCCAAGGGCCGGGTGCACGACCCCTTCTCCTACGAGATCGAGACCTGGACACAAACCCAGAGCCATGTGCCGCCCGCCCAGCGCGTGGTGTGGATGAAACCCGGCAAGGTCTAGGAGGCCCACCATGAAGAAGACATCGACGATCCCGTCGCGCCGCCGCTTGCTCAAGGGCAGCCTGGGCGCGCTGGGCAGCCTGACCCTGGGCCAGACCATCAGCCTGGTGCCCGGTGAGGCCCAGGCCCAGACACGAACACTGATCGGCCAGCGCAAGACACAACGCCGCGCCAATGGCCGTGGCCGCCTGAAGAACGACTACAGCAAAGCCAAGATCATCAAGAGCGTCTGCCTCAACTGCTCCACCGTCTGCGGCATCCAGGGCTACGTGATCGACGGCCAACTGGTCAAGGTGGGCGGCAACCCCGAAGACCCCAACAACGGCAAAAGCCTGTGCGCCAAGGGCCAGAGCGGGCCGACCATCAACAACTATGCCGACCGCTTGCTGTACCCGCTGCAGCGGGTGGGGCCACGCGGCAGCGGCCAATGGAAGCGCATCAGTTGGGACGAGGCCTACGCGCAGATCGCGCCGCGCATCCGCAAGGCCATCGATGAGGGCAAGCCCGAGGAGGTGGCCATCCACATCGGCCGGTCCCGGCTGGGCGAGGAGATGGGGCGCTTCTTGAATGCCATTGGCTCGCCGTCGCTGTTCAACCACCGGGCCATCTGCAGCAGCAACAAGCGCGCGGCCAACTATGTCTGCCTGGGCGAGACCGACTGGGAAACGCCCGATGCCGAGCGCGCGAAGTACATCCTCAACTTTGGCGCCAATTTCTACGAGGCCCACCAGGGCGCGATCCATGTGGCCAAACGCATCGTGCGCGGCCGTTTTGATAACGGCGCCAAGCTGGTGACCTTTGATGTGCGCCTGTCCAACACCGCAGGCCGCAGCGATGAATGGTGGGCCCCCAACCCGGGCAGCGAGGGTGCGATTGCGCTGGCCATGGGCCACAGCATCATGGCCGCCGGCCTGGCCGACCGGGCCTTTCTGGATGATTGGTGCAATGTCAAGGCGGCCGACTTGCAAGCCTGGTTGCAGCCCTACACACCGGAATGGGCGTCAGCGCAAGCTGGCATTCCGGCCGCTGACATCCGGCGTTTGGCATTGGAGTTTGCCACCGCCCGGCCGGCCTGCGTGGCCTTCACCAACCGGGGTTCATCGGCGCATTACAACGGTTTCAACAACGACCGGGCGGTGATTTTGCTCAACGCCATTGTCGGCAGCATTGGCCAGCCCGGCGGCTATTGCTATGGCGAGGAGCCCACCCGTGTGCCGCCCCGCGTGTTCCCGCAGCCCAGCCCGCAGCCGCCGGCGCCCACCGCCAAGAGCGCGATCGAGAACCCGCCCGAATGGCCGCTGGCCAACAAATGGCAGCGCATGAAGGTGGGCCAGATCGTCTATGACTATTTGAAGCAAGGCCGGGGCAAGCTGCAGGTCTATATCAGCTACACCCTGGCCGCGCCGCAGACCTGGCCCGAGGGCCGCAGCCTGGCGGTGGAGGTGCTCAAGGACGAGGCGCTGATCCCTTTCCACGTTTGCTCGGACGTGGTCTACAGCGAGACTGCGCATTACGCTGACTTGATCCTGCCCGACGCCAGCTATATGGAGCGCTGGGGTTTCGATACCCGCAACAACATGGAGCTGCGCGACTATGTAACGCTGCGCCAGCCCATGGTGGCGCCGCCGGCCGAGTGCAAGAGCTTTGTCGATGTGCTGATCCAACTGGGCCAGCGCATCTCGCCCGAGACCGCCAAGTACTTTCAATTCAAGGACCATGAGGAATGGATGCGCCTGCGCTGCGCCGGCCTGACAAAGATCGTCGGCGAAGACGGCTTTGAGTACATGAAGCAGCACGGCGTCTGGCAAGACATGCGCAAGCCCAAGTACTACGGCCTCTATGGCTGGGAGCTGAGCCCGGCCCAGTTGCAGGGCGGCCGCCTGGACGCCGCCACCCAAACCCTCGATCGCACTGGCGCCGATGGCAAAGAGCTGGCCATCGGCGTGATGCAGGGCGGCAAGGCGCGGCGCGGCTTTGCCACGCCGTCGCGCAAGTTCCAGGTCTTCAGCCAGGACGTGGCCGACGCCGCCCGCGATCTGGCCTTCC
>JANLZT010000586.1:0-7053 GCA_031366465.1 Betaproteobacteria bacterium
GACCATCGATGCCGGCCAACCCTGGAATGGGGGTGTCAGCTATTTCGAGTTCTTCGACACCGGCAATTGGCAAGGCGGCGCCGACGCCTACCTCGGCCTGCGCGTCAACCATGGCGTCGATTTCAACTACGGCTGGGCGCACGTGGTCTACGACGATGCCGCCAACACGATGACGCTCAAAGAATTCGCCATCGAGCAAACGGTCAACACGGCCATCATCGCCGGCGATGTGGGCACGCCCAACGCGGTACCCGAGCCCGGCACCTTGTTCCTGGCCGCCCTTGGGCTGGGTGGCATGGCCCTGCGCCGCCGCCGCGCGGCACAGCTGGCCTGAGGGTTTGGTGGATCGCCCGAAAGTCCTGCTCGTTGGTTGGGACAGCGCTGACTGGAATATCGTCCATCCGCTGATTGATCGCGGTGAGATGCCGATGCTGCGGCGGCTCATCGAGGGCGGTGTCTGCGGCAATCTGCGCACGCTGGACCCAATGCTCTCGCCGATGCTCTGGATGAGCATCGCCACCGGCAAGCGCGCCTACGACCACGGCGTGCTGGGTTTTACCGAGGTCGAGCCGCTGAGCGGGCGCGTCCAGCCCGTCACTGCGGCGTCGCGGCGCTGCCGCGCGGTCTGGGACATCCTGGCGGCGCAAGGTCTCAAGTGCCATGTGCTGGGCTGGTTTGCGTCGCACGGTGGGCAGATCCCGGGTGGCGGCGTGGTCTCGAATGCCTTCACCGCGCCCACCGCCGGGCCAGGCCAGCCCTGGCCACCCGCGCCGCGCGGCACGATCTGGCCCGAGCAGAACGCCGACGCGCTGAATGCGCTGCGGGTCAGCCCGGACGATCTTGATGGCGACATCGTGGGCCAGTTCATCCCACGCTGGAACGAGATCGATGTAGCCAAGGACAGCCGTGTCAACCGGCTGCGCGTGCACCTGGCCGAAGCCTTCACGATCCAGGCGGCGGCCTGCTGGACGCTGGAAAACACCGAGTGGGACTTCACGGCGGTGTACTTCCGCGCCATCGACGAGCTGGCGCACTACTTCATGCCCTTCCATCCGCCGCAGGTTGACGGCGTGCCCGAGCGGGAGTTCGAGCTCTACCGCGACGTGATGAACGCCGCGTACCGGGTGCACGACCTGATGCTGGCGCGGCTGATCGCGCTGGCGCCGCCAGATACGCATGTGGTGCTGGTCAGCGACCACGGTTTTCACTGCGACCACCTGCGGCCCAAGTTCATCCCCAAGGTGCCCGCCGGCATCACCGTGTGGCACCGTGAGCACGGCATCTTTGCCGGCGCTGGGCCGCAATTTGCGCGTGATCGCCTGCTGCACGGCGCCAGCCTGCTGGATGTGACGCCGACGCTGCTGCAACTCTACGGCCTGCCGGTGGGCGCCGACATGGAGGGCAAGGTGCTGCTCGACGCCTTTGCCAAGCCGCAGCCGCCCACCAGCGTGCCGACCTGGGAAGACGGCGCGGCACCGCCGTTGGCGTCGGTGATGAGCGAGCAGGACAGCCGCGCCCTGCTCGAGCAATTCGAGGCGCTGGGCTATCTCGAAGAGATGAGCGGCAACCCCAGCGAAGACGCCGCCAGCACCCGGCGCGAGAACCAGTGGGCGCTGGCCCGTGCGCTGCTCGATGGCGGCCGCGCAGCGCAGGCGCTGCCGGTGCTGGAAGACCTTTGCGCGGGCTCGCCCGCGCGCACGGATTTTTCTCAAACGCTCGCGCGCTGCCAGACCCGGCTGGGCCTGCTCGATGAAGCTGCGGCCACGATAGACGCGCTGCTGGAAACTTTTGCCAATGTCGGCCCCGCCGCGCTGCTGCGGGCGCAGGTGGCGCTGGAGCGCCGAGACGCCGCAGGCTCGCTGGCCTGGTTGGAGAAAGCCCGCAGCCACACCAGTGACGATCCGCGCTTCTGGCGGCAGCTGGGCTTCGCGCTGGTGCAACTGCACCGCTGGCCCGACGCGCAGCAGGCTTTCGACAGGCTGGCCGGGCTCTCACCCGACGATGCCCATGCGCAACTCGGCCTGGCCAGCTGCCACCTGCACCAGCAGCGCCCCGAGCAGGCGGTGGCGGCCGCCCTGGCCGCGATCTCACTGGATTTCACGCTCGCCCGTGCGCACTTTGTGCTGGCCCGCGCCCTGTTGCGCCAGCGTGACCTGCCACGTGCCGAGCAGGCCCTGCGCGCTGCCATCCGGCTGGCCCCCGGCTTTGCCCACGCCCACCAGCTACTGGCCACGCTGTGCCGCGTCACCGATCGCCTGGGCGAAGCTGTCCAGCACCAAGCGGCGCGGATAGCCATCCTCAGTGCGCGCAAGCAGCAACCTGAAGCAGTGGCGCAACTGCGCGAAGAAGCGCGCCAGCGTGCCGCGTACCGGGCCAGCCTGCCCGCATCAGCGCCAGCCGCCGCCGCGCTGGAACCGATGGATATCACCCTCGTCTCTGGCCTGCCGCGCAGTGGCACCTCGCTGATGATGCAGCTGCTGGCCGCCGGTGGCCACGCGGTGCTGACCGACAACGCCCGCGCCGCCGACGCCAACAACCCGCGCGGCTACTACGAGTGCCAAGCCATCCGCGAACTGCCGCGCAAGCCGCAGGTGCTGGCCGCCGCCGCCGGGAACCGAGCCGTCAAGATCATCAGCGCCTTGCTGCCCAACCTGCCGCGCCAGCACCGCTACAAGGTGATCTTCATGCGCCGCCCGCTGGAGGAGATCGCCCGCTCGCAGCACCGCATGCGCTTTGGCAGCCCCGGCGACCCTGCCGACATCGCTGCCAAGGTGGTGCCGCTGCTCGACCAACATGAAAGCGCCACGCTGGAGTTACTGCACCGGTCGCCGCAAGTCGACCTGCTGGAGATTGACTACCCGGCGCTGATCCAGGACCCGGCACCCGCCCTGGCGCAAATCGTGAAGTTCCTCGGCCCCGCCGCGCTGCCCCAGGCTGACGCAATGGCCGGTGTGATCGATGCCCGCCTGCACCGGCAGCGGGTGTAGGTCAAAGCGGCCTGCGTCAGGGCGCGTCCAGCACGTCGCGGGCCGACAGCAAGCCCAGGATGCACTCGACCGCCGATTGCGCGCTCTGGCGGGTGGTGTCCACATGCAGCTCCGGCGCCTCGGGTGCCTCGTAGGGTGAATCGATCCCGGTGAAGTTCATCAGCTCGCCACGCCGCGCCTTCTTGTACAGCCCCTTGGTGTCGCGGCGTTCAGCCACGTCGAGCGGTGTGTCCACATGCACCTCGATGAACTCGCCCTCGCCCATCAGCGCCCGCGCCATGCGCCGGTCGGCACGGAACGGCGAGACGAACGCGGCGATGACGATCAGCCCGGCATCGACCATCAGCCGGGACACCTCGGCCACCCGGCGGATGTTCTCGACCCGATCAGCCGCGCTGAAACCGAGATCTTTGCTCAGACCCTGGCGGATGTTGTCGCCGTCAAGCAGGTAGCTGCGCTTGCCGGCCGCGTGCAGCCGCTGCTCCAGCAGCTTGGCGAGCGTGGACTTGCCGGCGCCGGACAGGCCGGTCAACCAGACCACGGCGCTGCCCTGCGCATTGAGCTGCCGCCGGGCAGCCCGGTTGACTTCAAGCGCCGGCCAGGCAGGCTTGTCCGCCAGGTGCGGCGCACCGTGCAGCATGCCGGCTGCGTCGCCGTCGGGTTGGCCGACCATCAGCAATGGCCCGCTCGAAGCTGGTTCTGCATGGTGCGCGAGCATACCGGCACGGCTGCGGCGCCCCTCGCGCGCCGCGACGCGCAGACCGGCCACAGGCCTGAGGCCGGCCCTGGCGCCCACAAATGCCTGCAGCCCCAAGGCCGCCGCCGTCCGGCGGGTTGGAGAAGCCCATCCGACCTCAGCCCCCCGCCACCTTGCTCAGCAACTCGATCAACATCGCATGCTCCGCCAGGCTCAACCGGTCGTCCAGCGCGCGCTCCATCGGCGTCGCCTCCGCCGCGCTGGCCTGGGCGATGCGCTGGCCGTCGTCGGTGAGCACCACGTTCTGCGAGCGCCGGTCCACCAGGCTGCGCTCGCGGCGCAGCAGGCCGCGGTCCTGCAGCCGGTCCAGCAGCATCGTCAGGTTGGGCGCCGACAGCGCCAGCGCCTGGGCCAGGCGCTTGGGGCTCAAGGGGCCGTTGGCCAGCACCAGCAGCAGCAAGGAGTACTCCACCTTGCGCAGGCCGAAGGGCTGGCCCACATGCTGCTCGAACAGCGCAAAGGTGGTGACACCGGCCCGGGCGATGTGAAAGCCCAGCAGGTTGCCCAGTGGCCCCATCTGCAGCTCAGCCGGCTCACCCGTGCCGGCTGACTGAATCGCCGGCCGGCGGCCAGCGCTGGCGGCGCGCGCCATCAGGCGGCCAGGAATGGTTGGGCTGCATCGGCCCGCAGCGCCCGGCCCCAATGCGCCTGGGCCTGCGGCAGCAGCCAATCGAGGCCGAAGCGGGCTGCCTGCAGACACTGCGCGGCGCTGCGGCCACCGGGCGGTGTCGGGCGGGCAGGATCGAGCGCGCTGCGCGTGATGCGGGCCCAGGCCCGGCACATCAGCGCGTGGCCGATGCCCTGCAGCACATCGTCGGCCACCTGCAGCGGCCATTCGGGGTCGGCCGGACGGCCTGCCAGCAGGGCTTGCTGTACCTCGCGCCAGGCTTGTAGTTGCTGCGCCAGGGCTGCGGCAAAGGGCTGCAAGGCCGGCAGGGCCTGGCAGGCAGCCACCTCGCAGGCCAGTTCCTGTATCAGCGCATTGATGCGGGCACCGCCATCGTCGAGCAGCTTGCGTTGCACCCGGTCCACCGCCGGGATTGCGCTGCTGCCCTCGTAGATCAGCGCGATGCGGCTGTCGCGCACGGTCTCCTCGCAGGCGCCGAGCCGCAGCCCAGGGCACATGATCCCGCCATGGTTGGCTGCGGCCAGCATCTTGAACAGTGCGGCGTTCAACGGCAGGCCCTGGCTGCCGGACTCAGGCGCGCAGGCCAGCGCTGGCCAGCACCCGGCGACAAGCGCCTGGCAGGCGGCGCGGTGGCCCGGGGGCATGGGGACGCCTTCGGGCGACCCACTGCAGCCCGCCAGATCACATAGCGCGACCAGCACCGCGCCCATCCCGTACAGCCTGTCGGCCACCGGGGCCTGGTAGGTCCACATCGCGTTTCAGCCGATCAAGGGATAGGGACAAGTGTCAGGACGCCTTGCGCGCCGCACCCAGGTAGGTCTCGATCACGCGCGGGTCGCCGGCCAGTTGCGCGGCCGGGCCTTCGAGCGCGATGGCACCGGTCTCCAGCACATAGCCGTGGTCGGCCACCTCCAGCGCGGCACGCGCGTTCTGCTCGATCAGCAGGATCGACACGCCTTGTTCGCGCAGCGTGACGATGATGCGGAAGATCTCGCGCACGATCAGCGGCGCCAGGCCCAGGCTGGGTTCGTCCAGCATCAGCAGCTTCGGGTTCGACATCAGCGCCCGGCCCACCGCCAGCATCTGGCGCTCACCCCCCGACAAGGTGCCGGCCAGTTGCAGACGCCGCTCCTTCAAGCGCGGGAACAGGGTGTAGACGCGTTCGATCTCGTTGCGCCAGTTCGGCACCCGCAGTTTCATCGCCCGGTAGCCGCCCAGGATCAGGTTGTCCTCCACCGGCATGCTGCCGAACAGCTCGCGCTTCTCGGGCACCAGGGCCAGGCCCAGCATCACGCGCTCTTCCAGCGTCACGTCCGCCAGGTCCACCCCGTCAAAGACCACCTGGCCGCGTGACGGCAGCACCGCCATCAGCGCGTTCAGCGTGGTGCTCTTGCCGGCGCCGTTGGGACCGATCACCGTGACCACCTGGCCCTTGGCGAGTTGGAAGTTCAGGCCGGTCAGCACCTCGGCGCGGCCGTAGCCGGCGTGCAGGTCGGTGACTTTCAACAACAGATTGGGGGAGGTCATCTCAATGTTCCGTGCCCAGATAGGCGGCGCGCACCACCGGGCTGTCCTGCACCTCCTGCGGCGTGCCTTCGATCAGGCGGGTGCCGAACTCCATCACCACGATGCGGTCGGTCAGGCCCATCACAAAATCCATGTCGTGCTCGACCAGCAGGATGCTCAGGCCTTCGCGTTTGAGCTGCCGCAGCACATCGCCCAGCGCCTGCTTCTCTTTGTGGCGCAGGCCGGCGGCGGGCTCGTCCAGCAGCAGCAGCGACGGATCAGTGCACAGCGCGCGGGCGATCTCCATCAGGCGCTGCGGGCCGAGTGCCAGGTTGCCGGCCAGCGCATGCATCTGGCCGGCCATGCCGATGCGCTGCAGTTGCGCCTCAGCCTCGGCAAACAGGCTGCGCTCCTCGGCCCGGTCCAGCCGCAGGATGGCCTTGAGCGTGCCCGACTGGGTGCGCAGATAACCGCCCAGTGCCACGTTCTCCAGCACCGTCATCTCGGGGATCATCTTGACGTGCTGGAAGGTGCGCGACACACCGCGCCGGGCGATCAGCCTTGACGGCAGGCCGGCAATCGATTGGCCGCGAAAACGCACCGCACCGCTGGTGATCGACAGCACGCCGGTGATCAGGTTGAAGGTGGTGGATTTGCCGGCGCCGTTGGGCCCGATCAGGCCGACGATGTCACCGGCCCGGATGTTGAAGCTCACGTCATTGACCGCCACCAGGCCGCCAAACTCCTTGCGCACCGCGTCCACCTCCAGCAGCAGCTCACCGGCGGCGGGCTTGTCGCGCGCCGGCAGCTTGGCCGCGCCCTCCCAGTCGCGTTTGCGCTGGGGCGCCGGCAGCCATTTGCCGACAAAGGTCCACAGGCCGTCGGGCGCGTACTTCAGCACCGCGATCAGCACCAGGCCGAAGACGATGATCTCGAAGTTGCCGCTGGTGCCGATCAGCTTGGGCAGCAGGGTCTGCAACTGGTCTTCCACCAGCTTGAGCACCCCGGCGCCCAAGAAGGCGCCCCAAACATGGCCCACCCCGCCCAGCACCGCCATGAAGAGGTACTCGATCCCCTTGTTCAAGCCGAAGGGCGAGGGGTTGACGGTGCGCTGAAAGTGCGCGAACAGCCAGCCCGACACGGCAGCCAGCACGGCGGCCACCACGAAGGCGATC
>JANLZT010000646.1:0-3094 GCA_031366465.1 Betaproteobacteria bacterium
CACCTGGTGCATTTCGAGGAGCGCTGCCGCATCCATGGCGAGATCGCCAGCGCCGACAGCCTGCTGCCGCACTTCGCGGCGGTGGAGGCGGCGCGCGGCAGCATCACGCTGACCTGGTTCGAGTTCACCACGCTGGCGATCCTGCGGGCGCTGGCCGCTGCGCCGCTCGATTTGGTGATCCTGGAGGTGGGCATGGGCGGGCGGCTGGATGCTGTCAACGCGGTGGACGCCGACTGCGCGCTGATCACCTGCATCGCGCTCGACCACACCGAGTTCCTGGGCCCCGACCGCGAGACCATCGCCATCGAGAAGGCCGGCATCATGCGCGCCGGCCGGCCGGTGGTGGTCAGCGACCCCGAGCCACCGGCCTCGCTGCAGGCGCGCGCTGACGAACTGGGTGCCGATTTGTGGCGGCTGGGCCGCGACTTCAACTTCCAGGGTCATCCTTCAAACACCCAGCAGCAATGGGCCTGGCGCGGCCGCAACCAGCGCTTCAACGGCCTGGCCTACCCGGCGCTGCGCGGCGCCAACCAGCTGGTCAACGCGGCCGGCGTGCTGGCGGTGTTCGAGGCGCTGCGTGATCGGCTGCCAATCAATGCCCAGGCCGTGCGCAACGGGCTGGCGATGGTGGAACTGCCCGGGCGCTTCCAGATCGTGCCGGGCCAGCCTACGTTGGTGCTGGACGTGGCGCACAACCCGCAGGCGGTGGCCGCGCTGGCCAACAGCCTGGACCAGATGGGATTTTTCCCGCAGACGCATGCGGTGCTGGGCCTGATGCGCGACAAGGACATTGCCGGCTTGCTGCGCCACTTGGCGCCGCTGGTGGACCACTGGCATGTGTGCGATCTGCCGCTGGCGCGCGCCGCCACGGCCATCGAGCTGGCGCCGCTGGTGCAAGCCGCCAGCGGCCAGCGGCCGGTGACGATCCAAACCCATGCCAGCCCGGCCGCAGCGCTGGCCGCAGCCGCAGCCGCCGCAGACCCGGCTGATAGAATCGTGGTCTTCGGTTCGTTCTACACCGTGGGGGGTGTGTTGCAGCAAGGGCTGCCCCGGCTGACAGCCCGGCATGTCGCCGCCAAGGCAGCCCGGCCGGTGCTGCAAGGGCCGGATGCCGGGCCCGGCGGGCTCGGCTGAACCCACCTCCGCGCCGGGCCCGCCCGGCCCCCGAGACCGCTCGACAACCCTTTTCGGCTGCGGCCTCGGCCCCGCCCGCCAATCTGCATGGGCCTGCTGTCCTACTTCAAACGCCCGCCTGACGCCGACCCAGCGGCTGCCGCACCTGTGCCTGCGCCGGCCGAGGCCGATGCGGTGGCCGCCGCGCGAGCCCGGGCGCGCCGCCGTCTGCTGGGGGCCACGGTGCTGCTGGGCCTGGGCGTGATCGGCTTCCCGCTGCTGTTCGAGACCCAGCCGCGGCCGATCCCGGTCGATATCCCGATCGAGATCCCGCGCAAGGATGCCGGCGCGCCGCTGCTGCTGCCACCGGCCGCACCGCTGGCGCGAGCGTCGGCGGCCGGGGTCGATGAGGGCTCGGCGCTGTCTGCTGCCGCCCAGGGCGCGACCGAGCGCGCAGGCGCTGCGCCGGCTGAAATCGTCGAGCAAGCCAAAGACCAGGGCCGGGATCTGAGCTCGCCTGCCAACAAGCCTCCGGTGGTGCCCGGCCCGGTTGTCAAACCGGCGCCACCGCCGGTGGCTGCCGCTGCGGCCCCGGCCCCGGCCAAATCTGGCGACGACGGCAGCCGCGCCCAAGCCTTGCTGGACGGCCAACCCACCTCCGCCGCCGCTGCCGCCCCCGCTACGGCCAGCAACCCGGCCACCCGGGTGGTGGTGCAGGTGGGGGCCTATACCGACCCGGCCAAGCTGGCCGAGGCCCGCCGCAAGCTCGAAGCCCTGGGCTTCAAGACCTACACCCAGGTGGTCGAGAGCGACGCCGGCCCGCGCACCCGGGTGCGGGTGGGGCCGTTTGCCAGCCGGGCCGAAGCCGACAAGGCGGCTGCCCGCGTCAAGTCGGCCGGCCTGCCAGCGGCCATCCTGAGCCTGTGATGGCTGCCACCCGCTGCCCTGCGAAATTGCCCGGAGCCCGTTTGTGACCGACCTGCCCAAGCTCGGCTGGGTCGACTGGACGATGCTGTCGGTGCTGGGCCTGTCGGTGCTGGTGGGCCTGGCGCGCGGCCTGGTGTTTGAGCTGATGTCGCTGGTGGGCTGGGCCGTGGCCTACTTTGCAGCGCAATTGTTTTCGCCGCAGTTGGCGGTCCATGTGCCGATAGGCGCAGCGGGCTCGGCGCTGCAACAGGGCGCGGCGTTTGCAGCCACCTTCCTGGCGGTGCTGCTGGTCTGGTCGCTGTTGGCGCGCCTGCTGCGGCTGCTGGTGCGCGCCACCCCCTTGACGGTGATCGACCGCCTGCTGGGGGCCATCTTTGGCGGCCTGCGGGGCTTGCTGCTGCTGCTGGTGGTGGCTACCGTGGTGGCCTACACCCCGGCACTGCGCGCGCCCGCCTGGCAGGCCTCCATCGGCGCCGCCTGGCTGGGCCAGGCGATCAGCGTGCTCAAGCCGATGTTGCCCACCGAGGTGGCCCGCCACCTGCCGGTCTGATCCGCCCGATCCTCTCTCTTCGACCCCAGGACTCCCCATGTGCGGCATCGTCGGTGTGATCTCCAAGGCGCCCGTCAACCAGTTGCTCTACGACGCGCTGCTGCTGCTGCAGCACCGGGGCCAGGACGCTGCCGGCATCGTCACCATGCTGGGCACCCAGTGCTTCATGCACAAGGCCCGCGGCATGGTCAAGGATGTTTTCCGCACCCGCAATATGCGGGCCCTGCCGGGCGCGGTGGGCCTGGGCCAGGTGCGCTACCCGACAGCCGGCAATGCCTTCAACGAGGAGGAAGCCCAGCCCTTTTACGTCAACGCGCCCTACGGCATCGTGCTGGTGCACAACGGCAACCTGACCAACGCGCCAGCGCTGAAAAAAGAGCTGTTCGACATCGACCGGCGCCATATCAACACCGGCAGCGACACCGAGGTGCTGATCAATGTGCTGGCCCACGAGATGGAGCTGGCCGGCCGCGATGTGCCGCTGACCCCCGCGCTGGTGTTCCG
>JANLZT010000673.1:0-8203 GCA_031366465.1 Betaproteobacteria bacterium
CGAAAGGTGGCCCTGGAGGAAGGTCCGGACTGCACAAGGCAGCGTAGCAGCCAACGGCTGTCCACCGCGAGGTGAGGATCAGAGCAACAGAGACGAGCCGATTCAGTTCGGGTGCAACGGGCAATCTCTACGCGCAGCAACACCAAATAGGCCGGCGATGATGTAGCTCTGCGGAGCCGGCGGGTAGGTGGCATTGAGCCGGTGGGGCGACTCCCGGCCCAGAGGAATGGCGGTCACGGCAGCGTCGCCCCGCAAGGGGTGGCGGTGCTGCACAGAATCCGGCCTATCGGCTCGCTTCACACTAATTTCCAGGGCCTGGCTGCGGCCTGGCCGCACTGTCCCTTGCACAAGGCCTGATGAATCCCGACGCCGCCAAGCTTTGGCCCCATCCGCGCTGGGCGCTGGCCCTGTTGCTGGCCTGCCTGGGCACGCTGGGGCCGTTCTCCATCGACACCTATTTGCCGGCCTTCTCGGGCATTGCGCAAAGCCTGGGCGCCACGCCGGCCCAGATGCAGCAGACCCTGTCGGCCTATTTGTTCGGCTTTGCGCTGATGAATCTGTTCCACGGCGCGCTGTCCGACAGCTTCGGCCGCCGGCCGGTGGTGTTGATCGGGCTGGCGCTGTTCACGCTGGCGTCCTTGGGCTGCGCGCTGTCGCAGACCATCACCCAGTTGGTGGTCTTCCGGGCGCTGCAAGGCATGTCGGCCGGCGCCGGGGTGGTGATCTCGCGCGCCATCATCCGCGACATGTGCCCGCCCGAGGAGGCCCAGCGCCTGATGTCGCAGGTGACGATCTTTTTCGGCGTGGCGCCGGCCCTGGCGCCGGTGCTGGGCGGCTTCTTGTTCGTGCACCTGGGCTGGCATTCGATTTTCTGGCTGCTGGTGGGGATCGGGCTGCTGCTGCTGGCCATCAATGCGCGTTTTCTGCCCGAGACCCTGCATGCCGATGCCCGCCAGTCGTTTGCGCCCGGCCCCTTGCTGCGGGCCTATGCCGACCTGGTGCGCAACCCGCGCTTTGTGCTGCTGGTGCTGGCCAGCGGCGTGCCCTTCAACGGCATGTTTCTGTACGTGCTGTCGGCGCCCGAATGGCTGGGCACGCTGCTGGGCCTGGGGCCGACCCAGTTCTTCTGGTTTTTCGGGCTGACCATCGGCGGCATCATGGGCGGCGCGTTTGTCAGCGGACGCTTGGCCGGCCGGATGCGGCCGGGCCGCCAGATCCGGCTGGGATTCTCGATCATGCTGGCGATGTCGCTGCTCAACCTGGTGCTCAACCTGCTGCTCGCACCCCACCCGGGCTGGGCCTTGCTGCCGCTGGGCGTGTTTGCCTTTGGCTGGGCGCTGATGGTGCCGGTGGTCACGCTGATGGTGCTGGACCTGGCGCCCGAGCGGCGCGGCATGGCCTCGTCGCTGCAGGCCTGCGTGGGCAGCGCCGCCAATGGCCTGGTGGCCGGCGTGCTGGCGCCGCTGGTGATGCATTCCACGGTGGCGCTGGCGCTGAGCTCACTGGGCCTGATGCTGGTCGGCCTGGTGGCCTGGACCACCGCCAGGCTGCTGCCCGATTGAGGCTGGGCTGGCCATCCGGCGCAGGGAGCGTGCAGTCTGCAACGCTTTGCCTACCCGGCGCCGCACTGGCCGGCGCTCAAGCGGGCCGCCCGGCGGCCGATACCGCTGGGGTACAGGCCGGTTTGTCAGTTGGCCTGGCTTTTAGCGAGAGCCCACTGCCATGCCCCATTCCGTGTCCCGCCCCGCGATCCGATCCACGGGTCGACCATCAGGTCGCCCGTCCGCGCCCCTGACCCTGGCCGCGCTGGCCGCTGCGGCTTGCCTGCTGGCCCTGCCGGCCTGGGCGTCCGACGGCCATGCCGAGCCGGCCAAACCGGCCACCAAGGCCGCCGATGCCCATGCCGAGCCCGCCAAGCCAGCCGCCAAGGCCGCCGATCCGCATGCCGACAGCCATGGCGTCAAGCCTGCCGCCAAGCCTGGCGCGGCCCATGCACCGGCCGGCCATGCTGCAGCCGCTGCAGCCCATCCGGCGGGCCCGGCCGATCCGATGGACACGCTGCGCGAAAAGCTGGCCAGCAAGCTGGGGGCTGCCAAGGCGCCCGATGCACCGTCGCCCTATGTGGTGCGGGTGGTGTCCAAGGCCGGTGACGGCGGCCATGGTGTGCCTCAGGCCACGGCAGCCAAGGTCGCCAGGCTGCGGGCTGAGAAGGCCGCCGCCGGCCACGCCGCCGATGGCCATGCCGCGCACTGGAGCTATGCCGGTGCGGGCGGGCCGGCCGAGTGGGGACTGATGAAGCCCGAGTTCTCGACCTGTGGCAACGGCACGCGCCAGAGCCCGATCGACATCCGCAGCGGCGTCAAGGTGGACCTGGAGCCGATCCTGGTCGACTACCGGGCGTCGGGCTTCAGCGTGGTCGACAACGGCCACACCATCCAGGTCAACATCGAGGGCGGCAACTCGATCGAGGTGCACGGCCGGCGTTACGACCTGCTGCAGTTCCATTTCCACCGCCCGTCCGAAGAGCGCATCGACGGCCGCCAGTTCGACATGGTGGCCCACCTGGTGCACAAAGACCCCGAGGGCCGGCTGGCGGTGATCGCGGTGCTGCTCGACCGCGGCAGTGCCCACCCGCTGGTGCAGACCGTGTGGAACAACCTGCCGCTGGAAAAAGGCAGCGAGATGCGGGTGCGCGGCGGGCTGGACATGAACCACCTGCTGCCGGCCGACCGCCGCTACTACACCTACATGGGTTCGCTCACCACGCCGCCCTGCAGCGAGGGCGTGCTGTGGCTGGTGATGCAGCAGCCGGTGCCCATCGCCACCGACCAGATCAATGTGTTTGCGCGGCTCTACCCGATGAACGCCCGGCCGATCCAGTCGGCGGCCGGCCGGCTGATCAAACAGTCGAACTGAAAGCGCGCGCTCAAGGTGCCAGCCTGCGGAAGGTCGCGCCAGCGAAGCGGAAGCGCAGCAATCCGTCCGGGCTCGACACCCGGGTGACGACCGGCCCGCTGTCGGCCAAGGGGCCCGGCAACAGCGCTTGGTCGTCCGACAGCGGCAGCACCGGGAAACGCAGGGACGCGTCGCCGCCGAATGCCGCCGTCAACTGCGGCTGGATCCAGAAACGGCCGTCGGTGATGCCGAGCGTCACGGCGTCGAAAGTGGGGCGCTCGCCCGGCGCCAGTTCGGGCGCATAGCGGCCAATCGCGGCCGAGAACGACGCCGCAAGCGCGCCGGTCCCCGGCGGGCCGGTCACCGGCGACAGGCGGTCGCCCACCAGCATGTCCTGGCCATCGAGGGTGGCGACCAGCACGTCGTGCCCGGCTATCTGCCGGCAGGCGATGGCCAGGTCGCCAAGTGGGCCGAGCGGGACCGGGATCAGCCCGCCCAGCTTGTAGCGCAGGCCCAGCGCGCCGTGCTCACCCTCGACCAGATCCAAAGTTTGATCGCCCACCCGGGCGCGCAGCCGACCCTGCTGCAGGCGCACGCTCACGCCGCCGGCCGGCGTGGTGTAGTCGCCCACGCAGGCCCGCAGCGCGGCATCGGCCCAGGGCTGGGCGGCCGGCACAAAGCCCGGCAGCCGCGCCGGCTGGGTCTGGCCGGTCTTGGCTTCGAGCATCAGCGCCAGCGCGCGCTGCGCAACACGGTTGACCACCGGCCCGGCGGCGCCGTCGTTGGCCGCCACGATCACGCCCAGGCGCTGCTCGGGCAGCATCATCAATTGGCTGCGAAAGTAGAAGGTGGCGCCGGCATGGTGGGCCACCGGCCCGCCGCCGTGCACGCTGTCGCTGCCCAGGGTGCTGAACATCCAGCCCAGGCCGACACCGAAGCCGACGTCCAGCGCCACCTCGGCGTTTTGAACCCGCAGCATCTCGGCCCATTGGGCGGGGGGCAGCACCACCTCGCCGCGCTGGTTGCGGCCGCTGGCGAACTGCATGGCGATGAACTTGGCCAGGTCGATCACGCTGGCATTCAGGCCACCGGCGGGCACGTCGCGCAGCGCCGGCTCTTGCTGCAGCGCGCGCTGGTGGTAGGCCCGCGCCATCTGTGGGTGGTCGGCGGGGCCGGCGCTGAAGGACGCGCTGGCCATGCCCAGCGGCGCGAGCACGGCACGCTGCAGATGGGCCTCGAAGGGCACGCCGGCCAGTTGCTCGACGGCCGCGCCCAGCACCGTCACGCCGAGGTTGGAGTAGGCGAACGACAGGCCCGGCGGCGCAGCGCTGTGCTCGGCCGCCAGGCCCAGCAGCATCGTGCGGAAGTCAGCCACCGGGGCGCTCGACAGGTCAACCCACATCCCGCCCAGCATGTCGCGCGGCAGGCCGCTGTGGTGGGTCATGAGTTGCCTGGCCGTGATCGGTGCCTCGCCCCAGCGGCTGCGGATGCGAAACGACGGCAGCGCCTGCTGGATCGGCGCGTCCAGCACCAGCCGCTGCTGCGCCACCAGTTGCATGGCGGCGGTGTCGGTGAGCAGCTTGGAGACCGAGCCCATGCGGTAGAGCGTGTCGGGCCCGGCCGGGCGCTGCGCGGCGGCGTCGGCCCAGCCGGCGCCGTGGGCCCAGATCACTTGCTGGTCGTCCACCAGCGCGATGCTCAGGCCCATCACCGCGTTGGCCTTCATCTCGTGGTCGATGAAGCGGGCCAGTTGCCGCTGCACGGCCGCCGTGTCGCCACGGGCGACGGGCTCGGCAGGCAGCGGCGCATTGCCGCAAGCCGCCAGCAGGCAGGCGCAGGCGCTTGCCAGCCAGGCCGCTGTTCGACCTCGCGCAGGCAGTGAATTTGTGGGTCGGTGGACGGGCAACGGCATCGTGAATCCCAGGCTTGTGAGGGTCGGCGCAGTATGACCAAGCGCCAAGCGGTGGGCAGCGCCGCGCGCCTTTGACAGTGGGGGCTGGCTTCCGAGCGGCATTGAGGGCCGGATTTCTGTCTGAGTAAGCTCAAAAAACTGGCGCCAAATCAATGGCCGACCCGTGCTGCGACGCCCAGACCTGTTGAGTTGTCAGGAGGTGTTGCTCCCCTACTGCTCACCCAAGACTTTCACAAGCCCGCGCAAGTCCCTATTTTTAAATGGATTTTACTCAACAGACCGCTTGAAGGATGCCGCATAAGTAGTTGATTCCATTGATTTTTTCTAGCATTTCCCGCGTCCGCCGCCCTTGAATTGCGATAAAGTGGGGTTTGGTGGGATTAGGTGGGGCAAAGTGGCTGGAATCGTGTTTCAAGGGACGTCGGCGCTGTCGCTGGATGCAAAAGGGCGCATCTCTGTGCCCGCACGCCATCGCGATGCCTTGGCGGCCTTGTCCAGCAACCAGCTCACCCTCACCCAGCACCCGGTGGGTTGCCTGCTGGTGTTCCCCCGGCCGGCCTGGGAGGGCTTCCGCGCCCAGTTGTTGGGCCTGCCGATGGAGGCCGACGGCTGGCGCCGCTTCTTTGTCGGCAGCGCGGTGGACGTGGAGGTCGACTCGGCCGCCCGCCTGCTGGTGCCGCCCGAGCTGCGCGGCGCCGCCGGCCTGGACAAGGACGTGCTGCTGCTGGGCATGGGCCAGCGCCTGGAGCTGTGGGACGCCAGCCGCTACGCCGCCCACCAGGCCCAGGTGATGGCCGGGGCTATGCCCGACGCGATCAAGAACTTTGTCTTCTGATGCGCCAAGCCGCCGCCCCCAAAGCCGCATCCGCCGCCGAGCCCGCCGGCCAGCACACCGCCGTGCTGCTGGCCGAGGCCGTCGATGCGGTGGCCCAGCGCCCCGACGGCGTCTATGTGGACGGCACCTTCGGCCGCGGTGGCCACAGCCGCGCGCTGCTGGCCAGGCTGTCGGCGGCCGGCCGCCTGGTCGGCTTCGACAAAGACCCCGAGGCGGTGCTGGCAGGCCAGGCCCTGGCTGCGGCCGACCCCCGATTCGTGATCCAGCACCAGAGCTTTGCCGACATGCCTGGCGCGCTGCGCGCGCTGGGCATCACCCAGCTGGACGGCATCTTGCTGGACCTGGGTGTGAGCTCACCGCAGATCGACAACCCCGAGCGGGGTTTCAGCTTCCGGTTCGATGCGCCGCTGGACATGCGCATGGACACCACCCGTGGCGAGACCGCCGCGCAATTTCTGGCCGGTGCCACCGAGCACCGCATCGCGGAGGTGATTCGTGACTATGGCGAAGAACGGTTTGCTGTACCGATTGCAAAGGCGATTGTTGCTGGCCGCGCAAGCGGGGGCGTCATTGCCACCACCACGCAGCTTTCCCAGCTCGTGGCTCGTGCGGTCAAGACCCGCGAGCCGGGCCAGAACCCTGCAACGCGCACATTTCAAGCTCTTCGGATTTTCGTCAACGCTGAGCTCGAGGCACTTGAGCAGGGGCTGAGCGCCGCGCTGGCCTTGTTGGCGCCGGGCGGCCGGCTGGCGGTGATCAGTTTTCATTCGCTGGAAGACCGCATCGTCAAGACCTTCATCGCCCGCGAGAGCCGCGAGCTGATCGATGCCCGCTCGCCCAGCCTGTACGCCGCGCCCCAGCCGATGCGGCTGAACGCGCTGGGCCGCATCCGCCCGGGTGCGGCCGAGATCAAGGCCAACCCGCGTGCCCGCTCGGCCACGCTGCGGGTGGCCGAGCGCACGGACGTGCCCGCGGCGGTGGTCTGGGGGCGGGCATGACCAGACTGAATCTGCTGCTGCTGATGGCGCTGATCGCCAGCGCGCTGGTGCTGGTGCGGGCGTCCTACGACGCGCGCCGGCTGTTCAACGACAACCACCGCGCCGAGACCGAAGGCCAGCGCCTGGCCGGCGAGCACAAGCGCCTGGAGGCCGAGCGCCAGTTGCAGGCCACCAATCTGCGGGTCGAGCGCACCGCCCGCGAGCGCTTGAAGATGAGCACCGTGACGCCCGCGATCACGCTCTACGAGCGGGCCGAGGCCGCTGCACCCAGCGCGTCCGGCGGCGGCCCCGGCAAGGTGGCGCCATGAAAAAGCTGATCAGCCCGTCCAGCGTGCGCGGTGTCAACTACGCCACCAGCCCGCTGTTGGCCAGCAAGACGCCCAAGTGGCGCAGCCGATTCATCGTGGCGGCGGTGGGTTTGGGCTTTGCCGGCCTGCTGGGGCGCGCCGCCTACATCCAGATCATCGGGCCCGAGTTCTTCCAGCGCGAGGGTGAAAAGCGCTATGCCCACACGCTGGAGGTGCCGGCCACCCGCGGCCGCATCGTCGACCGCGGCGGCCAGTTGCTGGCCACCAGCGTGCCGGTGCCCAGCGTCTGGGCCATCCCCAAGGATTTCCAGGCCGGTGTGGGCCAGCGTGCGCAACTGGCGCGGCTGCTGGGCATGGACGGGCGCGAGCTGGAGGCCCGCCTGGCCGGTGGCAGCGCCAATTTCAGCTGGATCAAGCGCCAGATCGAGCCCGAGACCTGGGCCCAAATCCAGGCCCTGGGCATCAAGGGCCTGTACCAAAGCCGTGAATACCGCCGCCGCTACCCCGAGGGTGAGTCAGCGGCGCATGTGGTGGGCTTCACCGATGTGGTCGACCAGGGCCAGGAGGGCATCGAGCTGGCCTTCCAGAAGCAATTGCAAGGCCACAACGGCCAGCGCGGCGTGGTCAAGGACCGCCTGGGCCGGGTGGTGGACGACCTGGGGGCGCAGGTGGACCCGGCCGACGGCAGCGACATCACGCTGTCGGTGGATGCCAAGGTGCAGTTTTTTGCCTACCAGCGGGTGCGCGAGGCGGTGGCCGAGCACAAGGCCCGGGCCGGCAGCGTGGTGGTGCTGGACGTGCAGACCGGCGAGGTGCTGGCGCTGGCCAACTACCCCAGCTACGACCCGGGCGAGCGCGGCCGCCGCAGCGGCGAGCAACTGCGCAACCGGGCCCTGACCGACATCTTCGAGCCCGGCTCGACGATGAAGCCGCTGGTGATGGCCCTGGCGCTGGAGACCGGCCGCATCAAGCCCGAGCAGGTGATCAACACCTCGCCCGGCAGCGTGGTGGTGGGCGGCATCGCGATCAAGGACGCCCATGGCCACGGTGCGCTGTCGGCGCGCGAGGTGATCCAGAAGAGCAGCAACATCGGCATCGTGCGCATCGCGATGATGATGCCCCCGCGCGAGCTGTGGGAGCTGTACTCCAAGGTCGGCTACGGCCAGAAGCCGCAGCTCAATTTCCCGGGCGCCATCAGCGGCCGGCTGCGGCCGTTCAAGACCTGGCGGCCTATCGAGCAGGCCACCATGGCCTA
>JANLZT010000678.1:0-1635 GCA_031366465.1 Betaproteobacteria bacterium
TCGGGCGACAGCCGCAGGCCGAGTTGCAAGGCCGGGCTGCAATGGCTGCGGATACCGTCAATGATCTCGAACAAGATGCGGCTGCGGTTCTCGAAACTGCCGCCATAGCGGTCGGCCCGCTGGTTGTGCTCGGCGTCCAGAAACTGCGCCAACAAATAGCCGTGAGCGCCGTGCAGCTCCACACCCTGGAAACCCGCTTGCTCACCGCGCAGCGCCGCGCTGATGAAATCCTGCACCAGTTGCTCGACCTCGGCGGTGCTGAGGGCCAGTGCGCCGGTCTCGGCATCGTCCCAGGGCGCCACGGGCTGCTGGCCGGTGAGCTTGGTGTCAGAGCGCCGGCCCGAGTGCTGGATCTGCAGCGACGACACACTGCCCGCCGCGTGGATGCCCTGGGCCAGCCGCGCCAGGCCGGGCAGATGGGCATCCGACCAGGCGCCCAACTGGCCGGGGAAGCCCTGGCCGCCGGCCTGCACATGGGCCGCGCAGGTCATGGTCAGCGCAAAACGGCCCTGGGCCCGCATCGTCAGCCAGCGGTACTCATCCTCGGCCAGGGTGCCGTCGGCGTTGCTTTGCCAGTTGGTCAGCGGGGCCAGCGCGATGCGGTGGGCCCAGGCTGGGCCACGGGTGAAGGTCAAGGGGTCGGGCAAGTGGGCGGTGGCGGTCATCGATGGGCGATCTGGTCTGGGCGGGGATGGGGGGGTCCGACGGCGATGTCGCGCGGCAGCCAGTTGAGCTTGCGAAAGGGCGGCGGGGTGGCGGTGGCTAGCGTGGCGGGCGGGGTGGTGGACGGGGTGGCGCTCATGGGCAGGCTCCTGGTGCGGCGCAGTGTGGGCGGCCGGCCGCCCGGCTGGCAAACACCTGGGCGACAAGCGCTGGGATCGGCCGATCTACATCAGCCGGTGCCAGCGGCCTGGCGCACCAAAGCCAGTTGGCGCGATTGCAGCACCAGCCGGCCGCTGGAATCCCACAGCGCGCCGTCCTCGATCACCCGGCCGTCGGCCAGATCATGGGACCAGAACTGGCCCAGCATCCAGCCCGGCGCCGGGCGCGCGCGCAGATGCACCGTCAGCTCCACCGTGGGCACCCAGCCGACCATGCCCAGCAGGCCGAACACGGCCGGCGGGAAGGCGTCGGCAAACAGCAGGCAAGCCAGCCCATCGGCCGGCCGGCCATCGCGGAACCGGATCCAGCCACTGACCAGCGCCTGGCCGGCCGCACCGGGCAGCGCCTGTTGCGGATGCAGGCGGATATCGAGCCGGCCCAGGATGGGCAGGGCCACGCCCTGGGCGTCGGCCGAGCGGGCTGGGCACTCATCGGGCGGCGGGATCTGGGGCATGGGCAGGGCCAGCGGCGGCGGCGTTGTGGCGGCGGCGGCCAGATCGCCCATCGCCGCCAACACCTCCAGCCGGGCGCTGCCGTCTTGCACCAGCGTGGCCCGGGCGGTGCTGAGCGCGCGGCCGCTGCGCAGGCCTTGCACATCGATCTGGCAAGGCTGGCCGGCCAGGCCCGGGCGCAGGTAGTGCACCGTGACGCTCAAGGGGTCGGGCTGGGCCGGGTGGGCCTGCTGCAGCGCGGCCACCGCCAGCGCCAGCAGGTAGCCGCCATTGGGGTTGGCGCCGATGTTCCAGGCCGGGT
>JANLZT010000703.1:0-12827 GCA_031366465.1 Betaproteobacteria bacterium
AACAAGCCGGGCTCCAGGCTGTCGAACCAGGCCGCAGCCATGCGCCCGCTGCCCAGCACATCGGCCAGCGCCACCTCGTCAAACAGGCCCGAGGTGGACAAACTCACCAGCACCTGGTTGGGCTTGCAAAAGGCCAGGTAGCGCTCGCCCAGCAGGCCCTGGTAACGGGTGAAATAGCTCAGCGTGACGCAGACGCCGTCGCTGTGCTCCATCAGCTCGCGCAGGCCCACCGGCTCCACCTGCCAGCGTGAGAACAAGGCGTCGTTGGCATGCAGCGCCGGGTCGTAGCCGATCACCCGGGTGCCAAAGGCCGACAACAGCGCGGCCAAGGTTTGTGAGGCCGGCATCATGCCCAGCAGGCCCACTGTGGCGCCGCTCAACTCGCGCCCGACCAGCAGGCCCTCGGCATTGACCACCGGCACCCGGCGCAGCATCTGCAGCAGCGCGCCGATCATGAACTCGGCCTCGGCCTGGGCGGTGGCATCGGTGGGCCGCACCACCTCGGCACCGGCCCGGGCGCAGGCCTCGAAATCGATGTTCTCGGCACCCGCTGACAAACGCCCCACCGCCTTGAGTTGCGGCGCCAGCGCCAGGGTCTCGGCGTCCAGCGCCACGGTGGGCGGGATGATGACCGCGCGCACCTTGCGCAGGGCCTGGCGCAGGCCGACAAGATCGCGCGCCAGGTCGGGCGCATAGCGCACCGGATGGCGCGCCACCAGCCACTGCATCACCTCGGGGTCGAGCGGCTCAACGATCAGCACCACGGCGCGACACCTTCCCCAGCATGGAAGGTGGCTGCCATGGGTCGCATGCCAGAATCAAAACGGTTCATCACAACGACGAGAGTCTTCAATGTTGGTCAAGAAAGCGATATTCCCGGTGGCGGGCCTGGGCACCCGATTCCTTCCGGCGACCAAGGCGCAACCCAAGGAGATGCTGCCGGTGGTGGACAAGCCCTTGATCCAGTATGCGGTGGAAGAAGCTTATGCCGCCGGGGTGCGGGAGATGATATTCGTCACCGGTCGCCACAAAAGGCCGATCGAAGACCACTTTGACATGACCTTCGAGCTGGAGGTGGCGCTCGAACAGGCGGGCAAGGCCGACCTGCTGGCCGTGGTGCGCAGCGTCAAACCCCATGACATGGAGTGCATCTATGTGCGCCAGGCCCAGGCACTGGGGCTGGGGCATGCGGTGCTGTGCGGGCAAAGATTGGTGGGCAATGAGCCATTTGCGGTGTTGCTGGCCGACGACCTGATGGTGGGTGAACCGCCGGTGCTCAAGCAGATGGTGGACCAGTTCGACGAGTGGCGGGCGTCGATCCTGGCGGTGCAGGAGGTGCCTATCGAGCACACCCGGCGCTACGGCATTGTCGCTGGCACACCGGTCAATGATCGACTGGTCGACATCCACCGGATTGTCGAGAAACCCGCGCCCGAGGACGCCCCCTCCAACCTGGGAGTGGCCGGGCGCTACAACCTCACGCCCGGGGTGTTCCACGAGATCGCGGCCCAGCCGCGCGGCGTGGGCGGCGAGATCCAGCTCACCGATGGCATCGCATCGCTGCTGCGGCGCGAGAAGGTGTTTGCCTACCGCTACCAGGGCCGGCGCTACGACTGCGGCAGCAAAGAGGGTTTTCTGCAAGCCAATGTGGAACTGGCGCTCAACCATCCCGAGGTGGGTGAGCCCTTCCGCGCCTACCTCAAGTCGCTGGCGCTGTAGGCTGAGCCCGGTTTCAGCGGCGGCGCAGGTAGTGCACGAACTCCTCGCCCACGGTTGACTGCTCCAGCAGCTCATTGCCGGTCTGGCGCGCAAAGGCCTGGAAGTCGCGCAGCGACCCGGGGTCAGTGGCCAGCACCTTGAGCACATCGCCGGCCTGCAACTCTGACAAGGCCTTCTTGGCCTTCAGGATGGGCAAGGGGCAATTCAGGCCGCGGGTGTCGATTTCCTTCTGGGCATGCATGGAGGGCGCCTTGTCTGCAAAGTGGGATCAGTTTACGCAGCCTCTCGGCCAGTGCCCGACCCGGACTCAGGCCGGGAACACGCCGGTGGATAAATAACGCTCGCCCCGGTCGCAGACGATGAAGACGATGGTTGCGTCCTGCACCTGCTGGGCAATCTGCAGCGCCACCCAGGCCGCGCCGGCCGCCGAGATGCCGGCAAACAGGCCCTCTTGGCGGGCCAGGCGGCGCGCCATGTCTTCGGCATCGGCCTGGCTGACCAGCACCAGCTCGTCCACCTGCGCCGGGTCGTAGATGCGCGGCAGATAGGCCTCGGGCCATTTGCGGATGCCGGGGATGCGCGAGCCCTCGGCCGGCTGGGCGCCGATGATGCGCACTGTCGGGCTCATCGACTTGAGGTAGCGCCCCACGCCGGTGATGGTGCCGGTGGTGCCCATCGCGCTGACAAAGTGTGTGATGCGTCCACTGGTCTGCTGCCAGATCTCGGGCCCGGTGGTCTCAAAGTGCACCCGTGGGTTGTCGGCATTGGCAAACTGGTCCAGCACCCGGCCCTTGCCGTCGCGCGCCATCTGGTCGGCCAGGTCGCGGGCGTATTCCATGCCGCCCGAGCGCGGCGTGAGGATCAGTTCGGCGCCATAGGCCTTCATGGTCTGGGCCCGCTCTATCGACAAATCCTCCGGCATGATCAGCAGCATGTGATAACCCCGGATCGCTGCGGCCATCGCCAGTGCAATGCCGGTGTTGCCCGAGGTGGCCTCGATCAGGGTGTCGCCGGGCTTGATCTCGCCGCGCTCCTCGGCGCGGCGGATCATGCTCATCGCCGGCCTGTCCTTGACCGAACCGGCCGGGTTGTTGCCCTCCAGCTTGCCGAGGATGACATTGCCACGCGGCGCTCCGGCGGCTTGGGGCAGGCGCTGCAACTGAATGATCGGCGTCTGGCCGATGATGTCTTCCAGCGTGGGATAGCCGGCGTGGGTATCTGGACTGGGCACGGGACTGGGCACGGGACTGGGCATGGGACTGGGCATGGACAGGGCTCTCCTGGGGCGCCGATTGTGTCAGTGCGCCCCGGGTGCCGCCGGGCCTGCATGACATAATCCGCGATCATGCAGCGCTGACCCGGCGCAATCGCCCGCGTGACGAAATCGGTAGACGTAGCGGACTCAAAATCCGCCGCCGCAAGGCGTGCCAGTTCGAGTCTGGCCGCGGGCACCAACCCCCCACGAAGATGTCCAACCTGCCCCCGGCCACCAAGGCCATGTTGCTGGTCTGTGTTGCCGTGTACTGCGTGCAACTGCTGCTGCCGATGCTGCCGATCGAGCCGCTGCTGGCGCTGTGGCCCCTGGGCAGCGGCCGCTTCTGGCCCTGGCAGCTGGTCACCTATGCGGTGGTGCATGGCGGCATGGCCCACCTGCTGTTCAATATGCTGGGGCTGTGGATGTTCGGCCCCGATGTCGAGCGCCTGCGCGGCCAGAAGCGCTACCTGCAATTGATGGCCGCCAGCGTGCTGACGGCCGCCCTGGCCCAACTGCTGGTGTCGATGCTGATGGGGTCACGCTCGCCCACCATCGGTGCATCGGGCGCGATCTTCGGGCTGCTGCTGGCTTACGGCCTGTCCTTCCCGAACCGGCAGTTCGACCTGATCGGCTTCCTGCCGATGCTGCTGATGATGATCCCCAACCAGTTCCTGAACCTGCTCGGGCTGGTGCTGTTCGTGATGCTGCTGACCAACCGTGGCGGCCTGCCCTTTTTGCGACCCATCCCGATCCGGGCCTCGGCGATGGTCGGCATCTACGGCGTGCTGGAGCTGATCCTGGGCGTCACCGGCACGCAGGCCGGGGTGGCGCATTTTGCGCACCTGGGCGGCATGCTGGGGGCCTGGCTGATGATCCGCTGGTGGCGCGGCAGGCTGCCCTTCAGCGGCGGGCCGCGCACGCGGCACTGAGGGGCCCACCCGCTCAACAACCCAGCCGATGCAAGGCTGTCGGGAACGGATCATGCTTGAGCCATCCAGACAGAGCTGGGAGCGCCAAGATGAAGCCCCGAACCAGTGCACCCTCCGAGTTGGAACCCTCCCAACGCTGGCCTGCCCGCAGCAGGTTGCGCCTGAGCTGGGCGGTCTGGACCGCCTGGACCTTGCTCATCGCGCTGGTGGGCGCCGGCCTGCTGACGCTGTCGCCGCCATCTCTGGCGGCCGGAACCCCTGCCATCGACAACCCCGCCGGCACCCCCAGCACGGCGGACATGGCGGACACGGGCTCGGACCTGGTGGCCCGGTCCAAGGCCCTGCAGCGCGCCAGCGACGCGGTGATCGGCGTGCAGGTGATGGCGCTGGACAACGCCCGCTCGGCCAGCACCCTGGGCCGCGCCCGCAGTGGCTCGGGCGTGGTGATCAGCGCCGATGGGCTGGTGCTGACCATCGGCTACCTGGTGCTGGAGGCCGACCAGGTGCTGCTGGTGCCCGACAGCGGGCGCAGCATCCCGGCCCGGGTGCTGGGCTATGACGTGGCCACCGGCTTCGGCCTGCTGCAGGCGCTGGCGCCGCTGGGCCTGGCGCCAGTGCCGCTGGGGCGGCCCGACCGGCTGGCGACCGGCCAGGCGCTGATGATTGCCACCGGGGGTGACAACGGCGCCGTCAGCCCGGCCGGCCTGGTGTCACGGCGGGCTTTTTCGGGCTTCTGGGAGTACCACATTGAGGGCGCCCTGTTCACCGCGCCGGCCCGCCGCGACCACAGCGGCGCCGGCTTGTTCAACCCCGCTGGTGAGCTGGTGGGCATCGGCTCGCTGTTTGTCAGCGATGCCAGCGACGATGCCGTCTCGGCCGACGGCCAGCGCCCGCGGGTGGCCGGCAATATGTTCGTGCCGGTGGATTTGCTGCTGCCGATTCTGGACGACCTGCGCCTGCGCGGCAGCAGCGCGCTCAGCCAACGCGCCTGGCTGGGCCTGAACTGCGTCGAGCAAGGCGGCAAGCTGCGGGTGGTGCGGGTCACCGACGACAGCCCGGCCGACGTCGCCGGCCTGCAGGTGGGCGACCGCATCCTGCGCATCGACGGCACCGAGGTGCGGGCGCTGGCAGTGCTGTGGCAGCGGCTGTGGGCCGGTGGCGCGCCCGAGCGCGAGGTGACGCTGGAGATCGAGCGCGATCAGCAGCCGCAGACCATCAAGGTCTTCAGCGTCGACCGGGCCAAGACCCTCAAGCGCGCCGAGGGCATTTGACGGCGCCGTGCCGCCGGGCTGCCCGGCATCAGGCCAGCAAGCCTTGCAACACCGTCGGGTAGCGCAGACGCAGGCCCAGCTCGGCCTTGAGGCGGTGGTTCAGCAACCGGCGCGACTCCGCCATGAAGCTCAGTTGCAGCGGCGACAGCAGCGCCGCCGCCGCCTCGCGGGAGATGCGGGGCGGCCGCGCCAGGCCGGACAGATCGGCCGCCAGGTCAAAGTAGTCGCCCATCCGCAAATCGGTGTCATCGCAGGCATGCACCACCCGCTGCGGCCGGCCCCGGTACAGCGCGGCAACACAGGCGCGGGCCAGGTCGTCGGCATGGATGTGGTTGGTGTAGACATCGTCCTCGGGCCGCAGCACCGGGCTGCCGCGGGCTAGCCGGTCGCGCGGATGGCCGCCCGGCCGGTCGCCGGCATAGATGCCAGGGATGCGCAGCACGCTCACCACCACCCCGTGGTCACGGCCAAAGCGCCGCAGCCTGGTCTCGGCATCCACCCGGCGGCGCGCCCGGTCGGTGGCCGGCGCCAGCGGCCGGGTCTCATCGAACCGCGCGCCGCCGGCATCGCCGTAAACCCCGGTGGTGCTGCCATACACCAGCCGCCGCAGACGCTTTGATCGCGCCAGCGCCTGCAGCAGGTGCTGGGTGCGGCTGTCGGTGCTGCCGGCGCCGCGCGGTGGCGCCAGGTGCAGCACCGCGTCGGCCATCCGGGCTATCGCCGCCAGCCTGTGCAGCGTGGCAGGTTGGTCCAGATCGCCCAGCACCGGCAGTGCGCCGGCAGTGCGCAACTGCGGCAGGCGTGTGGCCGACGACGTCAGCGCCAGCACCCGCCAATGCCCAGCCAGCAGCTTGAGCACCCGCAGGCCGACATCGCCGCAGCCCACGATCAGCAGGGTCGGGCGCGGGTGGCTGGCAGAGGGGCGTGGCATGGCGGCAGAGGACCGGACGCGAGCGCAGCGCCGGGCAGAATGGCGGGCCAGTTTACGGGCCTGGCATGCCGCTCCATCGGCCCCCCGGCCCGACCCACCGCTTGCCACCATTGATGCCATGACTTTCTCGATCAACGTCCAGCCCGCCGACATCTCGTTCGATGTGCAGCGCGATGAGGCCGTGCTGGCGGCGGCCATCCGCCAGGGCGTGGGCCTGCCCTATGGCTGCCGCGACGGCGCCTGCGGGTCGTGCAAGAGCCGCTTGCTGGCCGGCAGGGTGCTCCACGGCGCCCATCAGCTCAAGGCCCTGAGCGAGGACGAAGAAGCCCAGGGCTGGATCCTGACCTGCTGCGCCACGCCGCAGACCGATTGCGTGGTGCAGGCGCGCAGCGTGCCGGGGGCCGGCGAGTTCCCGGTGCTCAAGATGCCCACCCGCATCCTGGCGCTGCAGCGCCCGGCCGTCGACGTGGCGCTGCTGCGCCTGCAGTTGCCGGCCAACCAGCGATTTCAGTATCACGCCGGCCAGTATGTGGAGTTCATCCTGGCGGGCGGCGCACGGCGCAGCTACTCGATGGCCACCGCGCCCAGCCGCCTGGGCAGCCCGCCGACCATCGAACTGCACATCCGCCACCTGCCCGGCGGCCTGTTCACCGACCAGGTCTTCACCACGCAGAAGGAGCGCGACATCCTGCGCATCGAGGGGCCCTTCGGCAGCTTCTTCCTGCGCGAATCGGCCAAGCCGATGATCCTGCTGGCCTCGGGCACCGGGTTGGCACCGATCAAGGCGCTGATCGAGCAACTGCAGGACAGCGGCCAGCAGCGGCCCGCCGTGCTGTATTGGGGCTGCCGCAGCCGGGCCGATCTCTACCTGCACGACTGGGCCGAGCAGGCCGCCGCCAGCTTGCCCTGGCTGCGCTACATCCCGGTACTGTCCGAGCCGCGCGCTGGCGACGCCTGGGCCGGCCGCACGGGCCTGGTGCACCAGGCGCTGATGGCCGACTGGCCCGACCTGTCAAACCACCAGGTCTATGCCTGCGGCGCGCCGGTGATGGTGGACTCGGCCCGGCGTGACCTGGTGGCGCAATGCGGCCTGCCGACCGAGGAGTTCCTGGCCGATGCCTTCACCTCCGAGGCCGACAAGCATGGCGCTGCTGCCGGCTCGCCACTCCACCCTTGAGCCACGCTGCCAGCCGCCTTGATCCCAGCCCGCCATGCCGCTGAGCCGCCGGCCCGCCCTGCTGGCGCTCCTGAACAGCACCTTCGGCGCCAAGGTGGATTGATGCCCCCGGCCCGGGGATTGGCAGCAGCAACATACCCAGCCACACTCCCGCCATGCGCCGCCCTGCCCCTGCCAAGACCGCCCGAGGTTTCACGCTGATCGAGCAGCTTGCGGTGATCGCCACCGTGGGGGCCACGTCGGCGGTGGCGCTGCCGCAATTTGTGGAGATCCAGGCCCAGGCCGAAGCCAGCGCATTGGCCAGCCTGGCCGGGGCGGCCGGGTCGGCGATGGTGCTCAACCAGGCAGGCTGCCTGGTCACAGACCACCAAGCCGCCGCTGGGCGTTGCTCGGCGGTGGCCGATTGCGCCGACGCCGCAGCGCTGCTGATGACCGAGTTGCCGGCCGGCTACCGCATCCAGCCGCAGGCCATTGGCCCCCAGGCCGGCCGCGCCAACGGCGTGATCGCGACCTGCCAGTTGGTGAAGCTGGGCAGCGGTGAGGCCGCCCTGTTCTCCGGCTTGTCAGCGGCCCAATAGCCACCCAGCAAGCTGCCTCGGCCGCTCAACGCGGCTGCAATTGCTGCAGCTCAGCCGGCGTGTTGGCATTGAAAAACGCTGCCGCATCGTCGAACAGCACCGTGGCGCAGCGCTGTTGGCCACACCATTTGTCGATCTTGCGCTCGCCCACATGGGTGGATGCCACCAAGCTGCCAAGCAAACCGGCCTGCATCAGGCAAAACACCGGCTGGCGCTGCACTTGGCCATGCTCCAGCGTGGCAGCAATGGCCACCTCGGCGCCTTCGGCCACCAGCGCCGCCGCCAGCCTGGCCACCAGGTCGGTGGGGAAGTTGGGGGTGTCGCAGGGCACCGTCACCAGGTAGGGCGTCTCGCAATGTTCCAGCCCGGCCAGGAAGCCGGCCAGCGGGCCGGGATAGTCCAGCTGGGCATCGGGCCACACCGGCACGCCCATGGCATCGTAGGCGCCCAGGTTGCGGTTGGCATTGATCATCAGCGCACCCACCTGCGGCCCCAGGCGCAACAGCGCATGCATCGCCAGCGGCATGCCGAGATGGTTCTGCAGGCCCTTGTCTACGCCGCCCATGCGGCTGCCGCGGCCGCCGGCCAGCACCAGGCCGGTGATCTCATCGATGTTGATGGTCATGGCGGTCAAAGCTCCAGCAGATCAAAGCCCTGGGCCTCGACCTGCATGAAGGCGCGCGTCATCGCCGCCACCGCCCGCCACAGCTCGGCGCGCGGGTGGGCTTGGACGGCGTCACACAGTTTCTCGACCCAGGGCTGAAGGTGGGTGCGGAAAAACCGCTGCTGCTGGGCCAGATTGCACAGCGCCACGTCGTCACCGGCAATCAGCCAGCGCATCACCTCAAACTCAAAGGCGATGTGGTCCTCGGTATCGCCGCTGTCGGCCTGGCCGGCCAGGCCCAGGCCGGCCAGGTCGGCACGCAAGCTGGCCAGCGGCCTTTCGTTGAGAAAGCCGGTGAGGTAGAAGGACCCATAGGCCAACACCTCGGGCCGGCCCACCGCCTGGAACAGCGTAGCGTGCTCGGCCGCAGCGGCCTCGGCCGTGGTGGCGCGCATGGCCGCCACCAGCGTGCCCCAGGGCGATTCCAGATGGCCACCGGGCTGCGGCGCCTGGGTGACGGCCACCTTGAACTGGGCCAGCAGCGCGGCATCGGGCGGCGCCAGCCAGAGCCCGGCCAGCAGGCCGTACAGCTCGGCGCGGGCCAGCTCCTCGGGGCTGTCGGCATCGGCCAGGGGCAGGTCGTTTTGCAGCGTCGGGGCATTCGAGGTCATGGCAGGCGGCATCACAGGTCGGTGATGCGGGTCTCGTTGGGATTGGTGTGGATGTCGATCACCCGGCAGTCACCACACATCTTCAGGCGATCAGCCGCCGCACCTTGAAAGGCCGAATGGCCCGCCAGCTTGGCCAACATGGCCTCGATGGCCATCAGCGTGCCGAAGGGTTTGCTGCAGCGTATGCAGGCATAGGGCGCCACCGAATGCAGCACCCGCGACGCCTTGCGGGCCTTGCCTTGGTCGGCCAGCCACAGGCGCGGCACCAGCGTGATCGCGGCCTCTGGGCAGGTGGTGGCGCACAGGCCGCATTGCACGCAGTTCTTTTCGATGAAGCGCAGTTGCGGCGTCTCGGGGTTGTCGGCCAGCGCGGCCTCGGGGCAGGCGCCCACGCAGCTCAGACACATGGTGCACTTGGCGGTGTCGATCAGCAGGCTGCCGAAGGGCGAACCGCTGGCCGGCAGCGCGATCACCTCGGCCTGGACCGGCGCGGCCGTGAGCAGGTGGTCGATGGCCAGCTCCAGCGTGCCGCGCTTGTCGGCCTGGGCCGCAAACGCCGCCGGCCGCGCCACGCCCTGGGCTACCGGGGCGCGCAGCGCGGCGTCCAGCGCTGGCAGGTCGCGCGCATCACGGGCGCTGATCAGCTGGAAGTGGCTGCCGGCATAGCCCAGGCCCTGCAGGATGGCCTCGGCCACCGCCATCTGCTCGACCAGGGCCTGGCGGTACTCGGGCGCTTCTTCGTCCGTGAGCAGCACCCAGACCTGGTTGGCGCCCTGGGCGATCGCCGCCAGCCACAGGTCGATGCCGACGCTGGCGGTGTGCCACACGGCCACCGGCAGCACCCGTGCGGGCACGCCGTGCAGGCTGCCGGTGCGCCGGCCGGCCCGGGCGGCACGGCCCAGATCGTCGATCAGGCGGGTGCCCGCTTGCTGACTGTGCAGCAGCAAGGCGGCGTCGCGCCCGCCGGCCTTGGCAAAGGCCGTGAGCATCGTGCGCAGGCGCTGGCCGGTCTCGGCCGGGCCGGGATAGGCGTAGGTCATCGCGCCGCTGGGGCAGACCGTGCTGCAAGCGCCGCAGCCCACGCACAGGTAAGGGTTCACCACCACGCCGCCGCCCTGGCCTTGGGGCCCCGCCGGCAAGGCCTGGCCAGGCATGGCGCCCCGGCTCTTGCCCTGCAGCTTGCCCTTGAGCGAGGCCTCGCTGCGGATGGCCTGCGCCGAGCACACATCGATGCAGGCGGTGCAGCCGATCTGCTGGTTGCGGCTGTGCGCGCAGAGCTTGGGCTGGTAGTGGAAGAAGCGCGGCTTCTCGAACTCGCCCACCAGCCCGCGCAGCGCAAGCACCGCTGTCATCAGCCTGGACTCGTCCCGGCCGGTGTGGAAGTAGCCCTGCGGCGGCTGGTGCTGGGTGAAGGCGGGCTGCTCGCGCATGTCCAGCACCAGATCGAAGCTTTCATCGACCAGGGCCGGGTCGCGCTGGAAATCGATGGCGCCAGCGGCCTCGCAGACGCGCACGCAGTCACGGTGGCTTTTGCAGGCCGACAGGTCGACCTGGTAGCTGAAGTCGATCGCGCCCTCGGGGCAGGCATCGATGCAGGCATTGCAGCGGGTGCAAACCTCCAGGTCGATGGGGTTGGATTGCGACCACTGCGCCGTGAAGGCGCCCAGCCAGCCGCTCAGCTTGGTCAACTGGCCGCTGTGTACCGCAAAGCGATGCGCCTGCTGGAGTGCACCGCCCGGCCGGTCGATCAACAGGCTGACATCCAATGTGTCGGCCAGCAACCTGGCGGCGCGCTCGGCCGCATCGGCGCTGCCGATCACCAGGCAGCGGCCGGCCGAGCGATAGCTGACGGTGGACACCGGCTCGGGGTCGGGCCGCTGCGCGGCGGCGATCAGCGCGGCCAGCTTGGGGGTGGCCTGGGCGGCATCGCGCGACCAGCCGCCGGTCTCGCGGATGTTGAAGAAACGGATAGTCCGCACGCTGGTGGGGGCGGCGCCTGAGGTCTGCTCGTTCAGCTCGACAAACAGCCGGCTCTCTTGCGTGCAGGCCACCAGCAAGGGCTCGGCCTGCTGGCCGGTGGCCAGCGCGGCCTGCTGGAAGGCGCCCGCCTCGCGCCGGCACAGCAGGCTGTGGGGCGTGTCCAGCCCCTCAGAGCTGGCGCCCGGGGTCTGGCCCAGGGCCCGGATCAGGGCCGGCCGGTCCAGCGGCATCGAGCGGTTGCAATCGCAGAGCAGGGTCTTCATCGGAGGGGGGTGCAGGCAAGGCGGTGGGGTTGGCGACAGGGCTGCCGTCGAGAGTGGGCTGGTCGGCGGCGGGCGCTTCGGCCTCGCTGCTGAACAGACCCAGAAATTGCGCCTGCGCCATCTGGCGCAGCATGCCCTCGGGCAGCGGGTCGGGCAGGCCGTAGTCGTCGATATAGGTGTCGAGCCTGTCCATCACATTGAAGTGCGGGTCGGTGAACAGTTTTTTCAGCGCCGCGTTCTTCACGCCAGTGTCCACACCGGGCGCCACAAAGCGGCTGAAATCGGATTGGTGGTCGAGCAGGGCCACATCGGCCAGGGTGGGCGGTGGTGCTGCGGCTGGCGGCGCATCGGCGGCGGGGGCTGGCGGCAGCGGCGCCTGGGCTGCGGGTAGCTCGGCAACAGTTGCAGCGGCCACTGGCTGGGGCTGGAGCTGGGGCAGTACAGGGGGCTCAGCCAGCACCACGCCCTGGCGGACCAGCCCCTTGCGGCGCGACCAACGCGACAGAAAGCCACTGTCAGCAGCGTTGCCTACATCGTCAGTGCCGGCCATCAGCGCTGCCCCGGCGGCTTGAAGGACTGCGGCCGGCGCCGCTGCTTGATCTCAGGCCGGTAATGCTCGTCGACAAAGGCCTGCAGCAGTGCGCAGACCTCGTCGGGCAGGGGCAGGTTGTCCACCCGCTCCTGGGCGTCGAGCAGGCGGCCGGCCTCGTTGTAGGACAGCGTGACCAGCTCGGGCCAGGCGCGCGAGGGCTCGTCCTCGTCGATGCGCCACATCACAAACCAAACCGGCGCGCCCGACGTCAGGTTGAGGTAGTAACCCTCGGCCTCGTCGCGGTGCAGCGTGACGACCAGCCCGGGGTGCAGCATCTGGGCACGCTGGCCATCGTCGCGCAACGTGCGCGGCTCGCTGCCGAAACCGCCCTCGTCCAGCACCACTTCAGACAGCCGGAAGCCCCAGTCTTGCCAGACATTGGGTTGGTGGTGGCGCTCAATGACCACCGCCACCGGGAAGGAGGGGCGTTGCTGCATGCTTCAGTCTAAGCCTGGGGCTGCGACAGCTTGTCGGCCAGGGCCGGCCGGGGCGGCAGATCTGCTCAGGCACACGCGCATCGTGGGACTTTGACGGTGACTAAAGGGCCAACGGCCTAGCAACTCTCGCCGCTAAGCCGTTGTTTTTTGGTGGGCCCTGAGTGACTCGAACACTCGACCTACGGATTAAGAGTCCGCTGCTCTACCAACTGAGCTAAGAGCCCGATCTTGCTGGCAGCTTGCCCCCAGGGGGGCGGCAGGCTGGCCAAAGAACGGTCCACACAAGGTGGTGGGTCGTGCGTGACTCGAACACGCGACCTACGGATTAAAAGTCCGCTGCTCTACCGACTGAGCTAACGACCCCTCTCGTGTAGAGCACGACAGTCTAGCATGGTCATTTGTTGGCTTTTCAGCTGCCAA
>JANLZT010000723.1:0-3425 GCA_031366465.1 Betaproteobacteria bacterium
CCGGGCCTTGTCTCGATGATCCATGTACAGATCGCCAGCGATGTCACGGCCGGGGGCGTCGAGGGCGTGCGTTGGGTGCTGATCGAATCCATCGACGGCGCGCCGCCCGGCCCGACCTTGCCGCCACTGCAGCCACTGCAGTCACTGCAGTCACTGCTGCCCGTGCCGCCGGCCATCAAAGTGCTGCCGGTCCGGGCGCCCAACCGGCCGTGGCGTCTGGCACTGTGGAAGCTGCTGGTCATCGGCCTGGGCTTGGTGGCAGCCTTGCTGCTGGGCCGGGCCCGCCTGGGTGATCCCGGCCTGCCCGGGCTGGCCCCGATGGCCCGACCGGCGGCCGATGTCTCGCCCGGCATAGCGCCAACTGGCGTCGAGACACCCCGGGTGGCGCCCCCCAACCCGGCACCCGGGGCTGCGACAAGCACCGACGGCCTGCCGACCACCCCCGACGCGACCGGCGCTGCGTCCGACGGCCTGCCCGCCACGCCAGCCGTGCCTGTTGCGCCCAACCCGCCCGCCGCGCCCGCCGCATCGGCGGCGCTGCCCGACCGGCTGATCACTGCGGACCTGCGATGAACCACCGTCTGAACTGGCATCAGGAAGTTGACCTGCTCGGCGTGCGGGTGCGGGTCTATTTTTTCGACCCGACCCAGGTCGAGGCCCGGGCCGATTTTGTTGGCCGCCAACTGCCGATCTTGCAGGGCAGTGCTGCCCGCTTGCTGGCGCCCGAGGGCCAGCGCGAGACCTACCGCGCCGGCGCCCTGGTGGCCCAGCCCGACGCGGTGCTGGCCCATGGCGACGGCTTGCTGTGCCTGACCTACCGCAGCGGCGACGGCCGACCCCACCCGCCCGACACCTGGCGCCGGCAATGGCGCTGCGATGTGATGCTGCAATGCATCGCCACGGCGATGGCGGTGGCCGGCCAGCGCCAGCAGCCGACCGCCGCGTTGTGGCGCGGCGCCAACCTGCTGTGCCAGTTTGACCCCGGCCCGCTGGTGCTGGACTGCCTGGCCACCCACATCAGCGCGGCGCGCCAGTACTGGGGTGAGCCGCTGCAGCTCAGCCCGGCTCAACTGGCCAGCTTTTGCGAGCCCAGGCTGCGGGCCATGCCCGGCCTGGTGAGGCCGGAAGCCGCGCCTGCCTGATCGGCTTGATCGGCTTGATCGGCTGGATTGACGGGATCGGCTGGATTGGCCGGATCAGCCTGGCTGACCCGATCGACCGTGCCGGCCTCCAGCGCCCAGCCGTCGGTGGCGGCGTCGCTGCTGACCCAGTGGCTGCCGCCCACCACCAGGCCACGCTGGCTGGCACGCTGCAGCAGCCCCTCGCAGTCGGCCGCGCTCAGGCGGCTGGCCAGGCGCTGCCAGCGCCGGTTGACCAGCACGTCGGCCCAGCTATCCTCCATCGCCCGCCGGGCATCGGCCGGCGTGGCGCCCTGGCCGGCCGACAGCCGGCGTGCCAGCAAGGTGTGCATGAAGATCTGGAAGGCCTGGCGCGTCTCGCTGCTGGGCATCAGCACCGCCAGGCCCAGCAAGCGGCGCGCGTAGCCGGCCTGCAAGAACTGCAGCGTCAGCATCACCTGCAGCGCCTGCACCGGGTTGATCACGCGCACCCGGTTGGGCGGCAGCAGCCGTAGCGCCAGCAAGGCCGCCTGGGCATGGGGCCGGGGCGTGGCAAAGCTCTGCAACACCGCCAGGCGGGCCTGCTCGTCGGTGCTCAGGCCGGTCTCGGCGTCGGCTGAGGCATCGGCTGCGGTGGCGGTGGCGGCATCGGCGGCGGCGGCCACCCGCTGGCTCAGCACCACCAGGTTGCCGGCGGCGTAGGCCGCAGCCGGGTTCAGGCGGGTGACGGTGGCGTCGCTGGGCAGCTTGGCGCACAGCGTCAGCAACTGCCGGCTGACCGGGCAATCCACCGCGTCGATGCGGGCCAGAAAGTGTGGGTTGACCTGCACCCCCTCGAACACCGCACCCTGTTGCCAGGCCTGCAGGCGTAGCGCCAGCCATTGGCGGTGGGCGGCGGTGGCGGCCAGGCTGCGCCCGCCAAACACCGCGCGGCCGGCCAGCCAGCCCTGGTGCACTGGGCTGGGCTGGTGCAGATGGCCCAGCGGCGGTGTCACCCGGTGGTGGGCATGGTCCCAGCCGATCTCGAAGCCCACCTTGTCCATCGCATCGCCGCCGTCGGCGTGGGCCGGGCGCTGGCCGCTGCGGCTGGCGGCCTGGGCGGTGGTGGTGATCGCGGTGGCGGTGACCGTGGCGAGCGGGCTGAACTCGAAGGTGGCTTGGACCATGCTGGGCTCCGGCGTCTGCAAGCCGGGACGACCCCGGCAAAACAAGTGTCTGATCCAGCTAGCTCACAGAGTGATCTAGTATGAAAATTATCTTTTTTCGGGTTTTTCTTGGGTGGGTCACTCTGTGAGCCAGTGGCGTGGCAGACTGTCAAGCCCCGCTGTATGGCCGTTTTGCCGTTTTGCCGTTTTGCCGTTTGGCGGATTACCGGAGCCGCCGTGTCCAAGACCGCCCGCCTGTACAAGATCGAGATGCTGATCCGCCAACATGGCAGCGTCAGCTTTGCCGAGTTGATCGCCGCGCTGGAGGTCTCGCCCGCCACCTTGAAGCGCGACCTTGACTACTTGCGCGCGCATCTGGGGGCCCCCATCGCCTACGACGCCGGCAGCCGGGGCTACCGCTTCGGCGGGCCGGACAGCGGCGCGGCGGCGGCTACCGGTGGCGGGCCGCGCCACGAGCTGCCCGGGCTGTGGTTCAGCGAGCGCGAGCTGTACTCGCTGCTGATGGCCCACCAGTTGCTGTCGGGGCTGGACGCCGACGGCATGCTCAGCCGCCATTTGCAGCCACTGCTTGACCGCATCCACGAGCTGCTGGGCCCGGGCGGCGATAGCGACAGCAAGACCCTGATGAAGCGCGTCAAGATCATCAGCGCGCTGCGCCGGCCAGTGCCGCCCCAGCACTTTGAGCGCATGGGCGAGGCCCTGCTGCGGCGGCGCCGCCTGCAGATGCGCTACCTCACCCGGGCCCGCGGCGAGGTGGGCGAGCGTGAGGTCTCGCCGCAGCGCCTGGTGCACTACCGCAACACCTGGTACCTGGACGCCTGGTGCCACAGCCGCGAGCGCTTGCTGCGTTTTGCGCTGGACGCGGTGCAAGAGGCCCGGGTGCTCGACAGCCGCGCCAAGGACCTGCCGATGCGCCAGGTGCAGGCCGAAATGGACACCGGCTACGGCATCTACGCCGGTGGCACGCGGCAGGAGGCCCTGCTGCGCTTTGCCCCGCAGGCGGCGCCCTGGATCAGCCGCGAAGAGTGGCATCCCGAGCAGCAGGGCCGGTTTCTGGACGATGGCAGCTGGGAGTTGAAGCTGCCCTACATGGACGAGACCGAGCTGGTGATGGACCTGCTGCGCCAGGGCGAGCAGGTGA
>JANLZT010000725.1:0-3077 GCA_031366465.1 Betaproteobacteria bacterium
CCGGTCTGGGCATCGAGCTTCATGGTCAGCGCGATGCGGCCGCGCGCCAGGTCCACCTCCAGCACCTTGACCTTGACGATGTCGCCGGTCTTGACCACCTCGCGGGCATCGCCGACAAACTTGTGGGCCAGCTGGCTGACATGGACCAGGCCGTCCTGGTGCACGCCCAGATCGACAAAGGCGCCAAACTGGGCCACGTTGCTGACCGTGCCCTCCAGCACCATGTCCACCGCCAGGTGCTGGATGTCGTCAACCCCGTCGGCCAGCCGGGCCACCTTGAAATCAGGGCGCGGGTCGCGGCCGGGTTTCTCCAGCTCGGCAACGATGTCCTTGACGGTGATCGCGCCAAAGTGGGGGTCGGCAAAGGTCTCGGCCGGGTGGGCCGCCAGCAGCGCGCGGATCACATCGGCCCGGCCCATCAGCTCGGCCACCGGGCGTTGCAGGCGCTGCAACAGGCGCTCAACCACCGGGTAGGTCTCGGGGTGCACGCCGGTCTGGTCGAGCGGGTTGTCGCCACCCCGGATGCGCAAAAAACCGGCCGCCTGCTCGAAGGTCTTGGGCCCCAGGCCGCTCACCCCCAGCAATTGCTGGCGGTTTTGAAAGGCGCCATTGGCATCGCGCCAACGCACGATGGCGCCGGCCACCGTCGGCGTCAGCCCGGCCACCCGTGACAGCAAGGGCGCCGAGGCGGTGTTCAAGTCCACCCCCACCTTGTTGACGCAGTCCTCCACCACGGTGCCCAGCATGCGGGCCAGGTCGGCCTGGTTGACATCGTGCTGGTACTGGCCCACGCCGATGCTCTTGGGGTCGATCTTGACCAGCTCGGCCAGCGGGTCTTGCAGGCGCCGGGCGATCGACACCGCGCCGCGCAGCGTGACGTCCAGGTCGGGCAGCTCCCGGCTGGCAAATTCACTGGCCGAGTAGATGGAGGCGCCGGCCTCGCTGACCACCGCCTTTTCGATCCTCAGGTCTGGCGCTGCGACCAGCAGGCGCTTGATCAAATCGCCGGCCAGCTTGTCGGTCTCGCGGCTGGCGGTGCCGTTGCCGATCGCGATCAGGTTGACGCCGTGGCCGGCGCACAGCTTGCCCAGCGCGTGCAGCGCGCCGTCCCAATCCCGGCGCGGCTCGTGCGGGAAGACGGCCGCCGTGGCCAGCACCTTGCCGGTGTCCGACACCACCGCCACCTTCACCCCCGTGCGGATGCCGGGGTCCAGCCCCATCACCACCCGCTTGCCGGCCGGCGCGGCCAGCAGCAAGTCGCGCAGGTTCTCGGCAAATACCTTGATGGCGGTGGCCTCGGCGGCCTCGCGCAGGCGACTGAACAAATCGCGCTCCAGGCTGAGCGAGAGCTTGACCTTCCAGGTCCAGGCGATGGTCTTGCGGATCAGCTCGTCGGCCGGGCGCTGGGCATGGCGCCAGCCCAGGTGCTGGGCGATGCGGCCCTCGGCCATCGACACCGCCGGGCCGGCGGACGCCACGGTTGGCGCGGCCGGCCGCAGGTCTTCTTTGAGCAGCAGTTTGCAGTCCAGGATGTCCAGCGCGCGGCCACGGAACACCGCCAGCGCGCGGTGCGAGGGCACCGTGCGGATCGCCTCGTGATAGTCAAAGTAGTCGCGGAACTTGGCGATCTCGGGATGGTTGGCATCCTTGCCCAGAGGCACCGGGGCCAGCGTGCTGTGCAGCAGGCCCTCGGCCCACAGCCATTCACGCAGCCGGCCCACCAGCGCGGCGTCCTCGGCCCAGCGCTCGCTCAACAGGTCGCGCACGCCGTCCAGCAGCGCCGGCAGGTCGGCAAAACCGGCCTCGGACAGGCCGGCGGCGCCGCCCACACAGGTGGCGATGAACGCGCTGGCCTCGGCCTGCGGGTCCAGCCCGGGGTCGGCCAACAAGCGGTCGGCCAGCGGCGCCAGGCCGGCCTCGCGGGCGATCAGGCCCTTGCTGCGGCGCTTGACCTTGTAGGGCAGGTAGAGGTCTTCCAATGCCTGCTTGGTGGGCGCGTCAGCAATCGCGGCCTGCAAACCGGGTGTGAGCTTGCCCTGCTCAGCGATGCTTTTGAGCACCGCAGCGCGGCGCACTTCTAGCTCCCGCAGATAGCCCAGGCGGTCCTCCAGCGCACGCAGCGCGATATCGTCCAGGCCGTTGGTGGCCTCTTTGCGGTAGCGGGCGATGAAGGGCACCGTGGCGCCACCGTCCAGCAATGTCACCGCCGCCTGGATCTGCTGCGGCGCCACTTGCAGTTCGGCCGCGATTTGCTGATGAATCTTTTGCTCGTCCAATTCGGCGCTCTCGGGGCAAAGCGGGCGAGTGTGCCATGGCCGACCAGGGCGTCGATCTTGGCCGACCACCCCCGCAAACCGCCAGAATGCAGACTTGCCCCAGCGCCCAGACCAGCCACCCGCCCGCCGTGAACATCGCGCCCTGCCCCCGCCACCTGGCCGCCATGCTGGCCCGGCGCCGCCTGCTTTGCTGGGGCAGCGTCTTGCCGCTGGCCGCACTGGCTGGCTGCGCCGCAGCCTGGCCCGAGGTGCCGGCCGGGCCCGGGTCGAGCAGCGCACTGGCGCGATTGAACGAGAGCGCAGCCGCGCATGGCCGGGCCGCCTGGCGCGGGCTGGCCGACCTGAGCCTGGGCTTGCACCGCGACCCCGGCACGCTGGGCGGCGTGCGCAGCATCCCCGGCATCGCCAGCGCTGAATGGCAGTTGCGCTGGTTGCCGGCACAGCGCCTGGTGGCCTGGCTGGACAGCGGCCCGCCCGCGCCGCAGCAAGGCCGGCGGCATTGGGCGCCGATACCCAACAGTGCCAGCGGCGGCAGCGGCCAGGACAGCGCCGAGCTGCAACTCTGGCAGAACGGCCAGGCGGTGAGCGACCCAGCACTGTTGTCGGCCGCCGCCCAGCAGATCGACCTGCTGCGCCTGCTCTTGCTCGGTCCGGTGGCCTTGGTGGAGGGCCAGCAGCCTGTCAACTGGGCCGAACCGGCCACGCTGGACGGCCGCCGCTGCGACCAATTGACGCTGGACCTGGCACCCGGCCTGGGCGGTGTGGGTGTCAGCCGGCTGGCGCTGTTTATCGACCGCGATG
>JANLZT010000739.1:0-2513 GCA_031366465.1 Betaproteobacteria bacterium
GATGAGTGCCGGCGTGTCGCCAAAGCCGATCAGCGGCGCGGCAATCGCCAGCACCGCCACCGGCGGCACGGTCTGGGCGATGGCCACGATCTGCTCGACCAGCGGGCGGAAGGCGGCACCGGCCGGCCGGGTGACGAACAGGCCGGCGGCGCCGCCCAGCAGCACCGCTACGGCGCTGGACAGCGCCACCAGCGCCACATGCGCACCCAGCAATGCCAGGAAGCTGTCCTGCTCGTAGAGCGGCCGGTCCAGCGCCGGGAAGAGCGCGGCAAACAGCGGTTTGGCCCAGGGCATGCCGGCGGCCAGCGCCAACAGGCCGGCCGCCGCCCAGGGCAACGGGCTGCGCCAGCCGCTGGTCCAGGCCGGTGCCGGCGGGCTGGCGACGGGGCCGGCCGGGGCTATCACGCGCTGGCGCCTCGCAGCAGATCGCTGAAGCGGATCGCCCCCAGCGCCTGGCCGTCGTCACCCACCACCGGCAGGGCCTCGACGCCCTGCGCAAGAAAGGCCGCCAGCGCATCCAGCAAGCTCTGGCCCGCCCGCAGCGCATCGCCGCCCGCCGCCGCCTCACCCGGCCGCAGCAGGCTGGTCACCCGCCGCTGCCCCAGCAGGCGCTGGCCCAGCGCGGCGCGGCCCAGGAAGTCGCGCACCCGGTCGTTGGCGGGCTGGGCCAGCAGTTGCAGCGGCGTGCCGGCCTGCAGCACCCGGCCGTGGTCCAGCAGCACCAGTTGGTCGCCCAGGCGCAGCGCCTCGTCGATGTCGTGGGTCACCAGCACGGTGGTACAGCGCTGGCTTTGTTGCAAGTCCAGCAGGGTTTGCTGCAGCGATTGGCGGGTGAGCGGGTCGAGGGCGCCAAAGGGTTCGTCCATCAGCAGCACCGCCGGCCGGGCCGCCAGCGCGCGCGCCACGCCCACCCGCTGCTGCTGGCCGCCCGAGAGTTGATGCGGGTAGCGGCCACTGTAGGCGGCCGGGTCCAGGCCCAGCAGCGCCAGCAGCTCGTCCACCCGGGCGCTGATCTGTGCGGCAGGCCAGGCCAGCAGGGTGGGCACCGCGCCGATGTTGCGCGCCACCGTCCAGTGCGGGAACAGGCCGATCGACTGGATCACATAGCCCATGCGTCGGCGCAGCGCCTCGGGCGGGCCGCTGCGGATGTCTTGGCCGTCCAGCAGCACCTGGCCGCTATCGCACTCGACCAGCCGGTTGATCAGCCGCAGCAGCGTGGATTTGCCCGAGCCCGACGCGCCGATCAGCGCCGTGAGGCTGCCGGGCGCGATGCGCAGCGACACGCCGTCCACCGCCAGGGTAGCGCCGAAGCGCTTGACGACCTCGCGCAACTCGATCATGCGGGCTGACGCGCCAGGGCCAAAGCCACCAGGCCGAAGCCCGCGTCCACCAGCAGCGCCAGGCCCACCACCGGCAGCACGCCCAGCAGCACCAGGTCGAGCGCACTGCTGAGCAGGCCCTGGAAGATGATCGCGCCCAGGCCGCCCGCGCCGATCAACGCGGCCACCACCGCCAGGCCTATCAGTTGCACGCTGGTCAGGCGCAGCGCCGACCACAACACCGGCAGCGCCAGCGGCAGCTCGACCTGCCAGAGGCGCTGGCGCGCACTGAGGCCCATGCCGGTGGCGGCGTCCAACACCGCTGGGTCCACCTGCTGCAGGCCGCTGGCCAGGCCATGCACCACCGGCAGCAGGGCGTACAGGGTGAGCGCGATCACCGCTGGCAGCAGGCCGATGCCCTGCACGCCTGAGGCCGGCCAGGCCGCGCCCAGCACCGCCAGAGGCGCGATCAGCAGGCCGAACAGCGCGATCGACGGCAGCGTCTGCACCAGATTGAGCGCCGCCAGCAGGGGCCGCGCCAGCGCCGGACTGCGCGCCGCTGCCAGGCCCAGCGGCAGGCCAATCAGCAAGGTGGGCAGCAGGGCAGCCCCCACGATCTGGCCATGGCGCCACAGCGCGGCGTGAAAGACGTCTTGCCGGTTGGCGTATTCCTTCATCAAGGACAGATCATCCAGCCCGCCCGCCGCCAGCATCAGTGGCACCGGCAGCAGCACCGCAGCTTGGACGGCCGCGCGCCAGCCACGGCCCAACGGCAGGCGCTGCAGGGCGTCGGCCGCCATCGCCCAGGCCAGCAGCAGCGCGGCCCAGAAGCCACCGCCCAGTGAGATGCGCGCCAGAGCCGAGGCTTGCCGGCTTTGCAACGTGGCCTCTTGCCCGGCGGCGGCCACCAGGCCGGCCAGCAGCAGCGCGGCGGCCAGCGCAGCCAGGCCATCGCGCAGCGCCGGCCTGGCGCGCTCAGGCCAGGCGCACAGGGCTAGCAGCAGGGCCATCAGCCCCAGCAAGGCCCACTGCGCGCCGCTGGTCAGGGCCAGCAGGGCCAGGCCCTGGCCGGTCACCAGCCGGTTGGGCGCCAGCATCAAAAAAGGCCAATACAACAACGAGGCGGCCATCCAGGCCCACAACAAGGCCAGCACCGGCCGGGCCAGCCAGGGCCCGGGCCGGCCTGGCTGCCAT
>JANLZT010000745.1:0-4095 GCA_031366465.1 Betaproteobacteria bacterium
CACCATATTCACCGCCCAGGGCCAGGCCCTGCAGGATCCGCAGGCCGACCAGGATCACCGGCGCGGCCACCCCGATCGAGGCGTAGTTGGGCAGCACGCCGACGATGAAGGTCGACAAACCCATGATCAGGATGGTGACCAAAAAGGTGTATTTGCGGCCGATCATGTCGCCCAGGCGGCCAAACACCAGCGCGCCAAACGGCCGCACGATGAAGCCTGCAGCAAACGCCAGCAGCGACGCAATGAACTGGGCGGTGGGGTCGAGCGCCGCAAAGAACTGCTTGCCGATGAACACCGCCAACGAGCCGTAGAGGTAGAAGTCGTACCACTCGAACACGGTGCCCAGCGACGAGGCGAAGATGACCTTCCTCTCCTCGGCCGTCATCGGCGCCACAGCGGTTTTGGATGTCATGGAAGCAGTTGCCATGGGTTGAGTCTCCTGGAGTGAAAGAGGGGCGCCGGGCGCGCATCGCCCGCATCGCCCGCATCGACCGCACTATTGGCGGCGCGACTGACCGGTTTCTGACAGCACGCCAACACAAGCTTACAAACTCGGTAGCAACCCTGATTCTTCGTTTCGCAATGCGAAAAAATCAGGGCGAACTGAGGAAAACACCCCCCCGGACCCGGCCCGCCCGGACAGGGGCTTGTGGGGCTTGGCGCAACACGCTCCCAGCCCTGGGATCAAGCCCCCGGGCGTTGCAGCCCGGGGGGCTGCTGGCCGGCATCGGCCCAGGCCGGGCCGTCGAACCAGGCATCGCCGTCCAAGTCCGCGCGCAGCATGGGCAGGGCGTCCAGCCCAAAGTAGGCACGGCCCGCATGGACCAGGGTCGGCACGCCAAACAGGCCTGCCGCCACGGCGGCGCTGGTGGCCTGGCGCAACTCGGCCTTGACCTCGGCGCTGGCCGGGTCGCGTTGCGGCGCCAGCGCAGCCGTGATCCCGGCCAGCGCGGCCGGCTCGTTCGGGTCCGCGCCGTCGCGGCACCAGACATGGCCGAACAAGGCCTGCATCACCTGCCGGTTGGGCGTGCCACCGGCCGGCGCGCAGGCCAGTGCCAGCCGCTGCAGCGCCAAGGGGTTGAAGGGATGCGGCCGGGGCAACTGCAAGGGCGCGCCCTGCTGCCGGGCCAGCCAGGCCACCTGGCGGTAGGTCCAGGCGCGCTTGGGTTCGATCTCGGCCGGGCCCTTCTGGCCCCAGTGCGCCAGCAGCCCGGCCAGCAGCAGTGGCCGGTAGTGCACCACCACATTCAGGCCGGCCAGGGCCTGCGGCAGGCGCTCAAAGGCCAGCCAGGCATAGGGCGAGATCAGGTCGAAGTGGAAATCAATCTGCTTCACGGGGGTCTCCAGGGCTGTCGGCAGGGCCGGTGGTGTTGGGCGTTGCGGCCTCGGGCGGTGTGGCCAGCGCCGCAGCGGCCTGCAGCTTGCGCCACACCAGGCGGCGCGGGCCCAGCCCTTGCAGCACGCGGCGTTTGCCGGTGTCGTCCAGGCCGCCCCAGGCGGCGATCTCGTCCAGGCTGCGCAGACAGCCCACGCACCAACCGGTGCCGGCATGCATCTGGCAGATGCTGATGCAGGGGCTGGCCACCGTGGCGGCGGGCGCCATCGTCATGCCGTCACCTGCCCGCGCTTGGCCAACAAGGCCTTGCCGACGCGCGAGATCGGCGGCCGGCCCAGCACGCCCGAGATGAAGCCGCCGGCATCGACCAGCGCGTCCAGATCGATGCCGGTGTGCACGCCCATGCCGCGCAGCATGAAGACCAGGTCCTCGGTGGCGACGTTGCCGGTGGCGCCCTTGGCATAGGGGCAGCCACCCAGGCCGGCCACGCTGGTATCGAAGCTGTGGATGCCCATCTGCAAACAGGCCAGGATATTGGCCAGCGCCTGGCCATAGGTATCGTGGAAATGGCCGCTGATCTCGTTGAGGGGGAAGTGTTTCAACGCCCGCTCCATCACCGCCTGCACCCGGCGCGGCGTGCCCACGCCGATGGTGTCGGCCACGCCGCAGTGCTGCACGCCGATCTGCTTGAACAGCTTGACCAGGTGCTCCACCTCGTCGGCGGTGACCTCGCCCTGGTAGGGGCAGCCCAGCGCACAACTGATGGCCGCGCGCACCTTCAGGCCGGCCGCGCGCGCCGCCGCCACCACCGGGGCAAAGCGCTCGATGCTGTCTTCGATGCTGCAGTTGATGTTGCGCCGGCTGAAGGCCTGGCTGGCGGCGCCGAAGACCACCACCTCGTCCAGCCGGGTGGCAGGGTTGTCGGCCTGCATGCCGGCCAGCGCTGCCTGCAGGCCCAGCAGATTGGGCACCAGCACGCTGTACCGCACGCCGGGCTGGCGCTGCACCGTCGCCATCACTTGGGCGTTGTCGGCCATCTGCGGCACCCACTTGGGGCTGACGAAGCTGGTCAGCTCGATCTCGCGCAGGCCGGCGGCCTGCAGCCGGTGCACCAGCTCGACCTTGACGTGGGTCGCCACCGGCTGGGCCTCGTTCTGCAGGCCGTCGCGCGGGCCGACTTCCACCAGGGTGACATGCTCGGGAATCATGGGGCATCTCCAATCAGCGGCAAATTATCGGCGCCGGCCGCGGGCCAGCGCATCGGACGCCCAAAGCACAATGCGGACATGTCCTTGCCGCCCGGGCTGTTGCCCCTTGCCCACCAACTGCACGCGTCGCTGTTGCGTGAGATCGGGCACGAGATCCAGATCGAGCGCCTGGTCAGCGATGGCCGCTATGCCCGCGATGTGCTGCTGGTCTGTGACGCCTGCCCGGGCACCGACCTGGTCGGCCTGGCCGCCCAGTGCCGGGCGCTGTTGCAGCCTCCCAGCCGGCCCGCAGCGCCCGCATCTCCGGCCGGCAACGGGCAGGCAGCGGTGGCCGACACCGGCCAGGACGACTGGCCGGTCGATAGGCCGCAGGCCCACCCGGCGGCGGCCGATTCGGCGTCCGATGCGGATGATTTCAGCCCGCAGGATGACGAGGTTGACAGCGGCCAGCCGCCGGCACCGCGTCGGCGCGCGTCGCTGTTGCAGCGCTGGCTGGCCGGCTGGCGGCGGCGCTGACGGCCGCTGCGCGCGCAACGGCCGGCGCGCGGCAATCAGGCCGCAGCCTCAATCCACCAGCCGCAGCAGCTCACCACCCTCGGCCACCGGGTCGCCCACCGCGTACAGCAGCTCGGCCACCACGCCATCACGCGGGGCATGCAGGGTGTGCTCCATCTTCATGGCCTCCATCACCGCCAGCGGCTGGCCCTGGCGCACCGCATCGCCCACCGCCGCCAGCAAGGCGATCACCTTGCCCGGCATCGGCGCGGTCAGCCGGCCGGCCTCGGCCGCACCCTCGCCGGCCCGGGCGATGGCGTCGATCTGGCGCAGCACCGCGCTGCCTTCGGGTGCAAACACCGCCACCCGCTCACCCTGGGCATACACCGCCAGGCGCAGGCGCCGGCCGGCCAGGCTGATGTCGAAGTGATCATTGCCCTGCGGGCTGGCGCTGAGCGGCCATTCACCGGCGCTGGTCTGCAGCAGCAGCCGGCCATCCACCGCCGTGCTGTGCGGGCGCAGCAATGCCACTGCCTGCGGCAAGCCGGCGTGCTCCAGGTCGAAGTGGCGGCGCGCACCGCCCGCCACCCGCCAGCCGTCGCGGCGCGACCAGGGGTCGGCGTCTTCCAGCCCGGCCTCGCGGGCCAGGGTGTGGGCCACCACGCCTGCGGCGGCGATCTCCAGCGCCAGCGCGGGTTGGTCGAGCAGCACCGCGCGCTCGCGCTCGATCAGCGAGGTGTCGAGATCGGCGGTGGCGAAGGATGGGCAGGCCACCAGCCGCCGCAGCAGGGCCACATTGGTGTGCAGGCCGACGATGTGGGTGGCCTCCAGCGCCGCAGCCAGCCGGGCCAGGGCTTGCGCCCGGTCATCGCCCCAGACGATCAGCTTGGCGATCATCGAGTCGTAATGCGGGCTGATCGCATCGCCCTCGGCCACGCCGGCATCCACCCGCACCGGGCAATCGGCGCTGCCACGCTGGAACTGCAGATGCGCCGGCCAGCGCAGCACGTCCAGGCGGCCGGTGGCGGGCAAAAAGCCGGCATCGGGGTTCTCGGC
>JANLZT010000104.1:0-5444 GCA_031366465.1 Betaproteobacteria bacterium
CAAGGACATCCTCGACAGCCTGACGCCCCGCGAGGCCAAGGTGCTGCGCATGCGCTTTGGCATCGAGATGAGCACCGACCACACGCTCGAAGAAGTGGGCAAACAGTTCGACGTCACCCGCGAGCGCATCCGCCAGATCGAAGCCAAGGCGATCCGCAAGTTGAAGCACCCGAGCCGCTCGGACAAGCTGCGCACGTATCTGGACAACATGTAAATGTTGGCCGGACGCGTGGCCCGCGCCAGCGGGCTGCCGCGCAGCGGCAAACGCGGCTTGCGCCGCAGGCACAAGCTGCGCACGTATCTGGACAACATGTAAATGTTGGCCGGATGCGTGGCCCGCGCCAGCGGGCTGCCGCGCCCGGTTTGCACGGCCTCCTTCGGGAGGCCGCTCTGTTTGTGCACCAGGGCTTGGCGGCTGGCCAGGCGCCGGGCAGACCGGTATTCGCGGCTAAACTGGCCCGATGACGCGCATCACCGAGCGCACTGTCCTCTTCGCTGATCTGCGGGGCAGCACCGCCCTGTACGAGACTCTGGGCAATGCCGAGGCCACGTCGGTCGTCACCCAGACCGTGACCGCGCTGACGCGGGCCGTGCCAGCCTGCGGCGGCCAGCTCATCAAGACCCTGGGTGACGGGCTGATGGCGGTGTTCGAAACCTCGGCGCAGGGCCTGCAGTCGGCCCACCAGATGCATGAATCACTGGAGCAGCTGGTGCTGCGCGGCCGCGAGCTCGGCGCGTCAGCCGGGCTGCGCGGCTTGCGGCTGCAGGTAGCGTTGGCGCGGGGCGAAGTGGTCGAGATGGAGGGCGACTACTTCGGCGATGCCGTCAATGTGGCCGCTCGCCTGATCGACCATGCCAGCGACAACGAGACCCTGATCACCGCCAATGTGCTGGCCGGCCTGGCGCAAGATCTGCAGCAGCGCTTCCGCTCGCTCGACTGGATGCATTTGCGCGGCCGGGCCGAGCCGGTGCGGGTGCATGTGTTGGGCGGCCGCCGCGGTGCCGATCTGGCAGCCACGCAGTTCGGCGCCGTGCCCACCACGCTCGAGCCCGAGGGCGTGCGACTGACCTGGCTGGATGTCAACGAGGTGTTTGACGGTGGCCACATGCCGGTGGTGTTGGGCCGCAGCCCGCAGGCGCAGTTCCGGGTCGACGACAGTCGGGTCTCGCGGGCCCATGCGCGGCTGGACTGGCACGGCGGCTCGTTCCAGCTCACCGACCTGAGCTACAACGGCAGCTATGTGCGCTTCGGCAGCGCCGACGAAGTGGTCAGCCTGCGGCGCGGCCATTGCACCCTGCACGGCTCGGGCTGGATCGGCCTGGGCGGATCGCCCACCGACCCTACCGCACCCAGCGTGCGCTTTGAGTTGCTGTCGTTCAACGACACGGTGCCGCACCCGGTTTGACGCACGCCTTCGATGGCAGCCGGACAGCGCGCGCTGCCGATCAACGGGCGCCTTGACCGACAATCCGACCCGATGAGCCGCAGCCCCGAACCGCCCTACACCCATGGCAGCGCCGAGCGCTGCGCCATCCTGCTGGTCAACCTGGGGACGCCCGATGCGCCCACGGCCGCTGCGCTGCGGCGCTATCTGGCGCAGTTCCTCTGGGACCCGCGGGTGGTGGAGATCCCGCGACCAATCTGGTGGCTGATCCTGCACGGCGTGATCCTGCGCACGCGGCCGGCCAAATCCGCCGCCAAATACGCCGCAATCTGGACCGAGGCCGGCTCGCCGCTGCTGAGCTGGACCCTGCGCCAGGCCGACGGCCTGCAAGCCACGCTGCGGGACCGAGGGCATGCGGTGACCGTGCGGCCCGCGATGCGCTACGGCCAGCCGGCCCTGGACCAGACCCTGGACGCCCTGCGAGCCGACGGCATGACCCGGCTGCTGGTGCTGCCGCTCTATCCGCAATACGCGGCAGCCACCACCGCCAGCACCATCGACGCGGTGGCCAATTGGGCCCGGCGCGTGCGGCGTGCGCCCGAGCTGCGTTTTGTCAACCACTACCACGACGACCCCGGCTACATCGGCGCCTTGGCGGCCAGCGTGCACGCGCACTGGGCGCAGCATGGCCGCGGCCGGAGGCTGGTGATGAGCTTTCACGGTGTGCCCGCGCGCAGCCTGGCCCTGGGCGACCCCTACCACTGCGAGTGCCACAAGACCGGCCGGCTGCTGGCCGAGGCCCTGGGGCTGGGCAAAGACGACTACCTCGTCACCTTCCAGAGCCGGCTGGGCCGCGCCAAGTGGTTGGAGCCCTATACCGAACCCTCGGTGAAGCAGCTGGCAGCCGCAGGCGTGCACCACATCGATGTCATCTGCCCGGGTTTTGCCGCCGACAACCTGGAGACTTTGGAAGAAATCGCCATGGAGGCGCGCGATGCGTTTCTCGCCGCGGGCGGGACGACCTTCAACTTTGTGCCCTGCTTGAACGACGCGCCAAGCTGGATCAGCGCGTTGGGCGATCTGGCTGAGAACCACCTGCAAGGCTGGCCCACCCGCGTGCCGGTGAACGCGGCGGCGGGGCCGGCCCAACGCCAGCGGGCATTGGCGCTGGGCGCGGCCGACTGACCGCAGCGCGCCCCGCCTTCGCATCACGCTGACGCGGTTGTTGCTATAACAGCGGGCCCGCACACCAGCCCAAAATCACTGACCGAGACCTCAACATGAAACGTCGAAATGTCCTTGCTGCCGCCGCTGGCGCGTGGCTGCTGCCGTCCCTGGGCCGTGCCCAGGACAAATACCCCAGCAAGCTCATCACCTGGATTTGCCCTTATGCCGCCGGCGGCGGCGCCGACAACCGATCGCGCCAGGTCGCCAAGCTGATGCAGGCGATCCTGGGCCAGACCATCATCGTTGACAACAAGGCCGGCGGCGGCGGCAACATCGGCACCGACATCATCGCCAAGGCCAAGCCCGACGGCTATGTGATTGGCATGGGCAACTTTGCCCCGCTGGCGGTCAACCATGCCTTGTTCAAGAAGCTCAACTTCGACCCGCTGACCGACCTGGTGCCGATCCTGCTGATCGAGCGCGGCCCCTTGGTGCTGACGGTGAAAACCGAATCACCCTACAAGTCGGTCAAGGACATCGTGGCCACCGCCAAGGCCAAGCCGGGCAGCCTGAGCTATGCCTCAGGCGGCATCGGCGGCACCCACCACCTGAGCGGCGCACTGTTTGAGCACACCGCAGACATCGACCTGATCCACGCTCCCTACAAGAGCGGTGGCGCGGCGGCTACCGACCTGATGGGCGGGCAGGTGACGATGATGTTCGAGCAGATGTATGCGTCCATGCCGTCGATCAAGAGTGGCCGCATGCGCGCGCTGGCCATCACCAGCAAGACCCGCTCGCCCCTGCTGCCGGATGTGCCGACGATGGCAGAGGCCGGCTACCCCGCCATCGAGGTGCTGAACTGGCAGGGCATCGTCGGGCCCAAGGGCTTGCCGGCCGAGATCATCAAGATACTCAATGCCGCCGGCAACAAGGCGCTGCAAGACCCCGAACTGCGCGCCACGATGGCAGCCCAGGGCAACGACATCGCCGGCGGCACGCCCGAGCAGTTTGCGGCGCTCATCAAGGCCGAAGCGCCGCGCTGGGGCAAGGTGGTCAAGGACGCCAAGATCGACCCGGAGTGAGCCCCCCAGCCACCGAGATGCGGCTCGACAAATGGCTCTGGGCCGCACGCTTTTTCAAGACCCGGGCACTGGCGGTGGACGAGATCGGCAAGGGCCGCATCAGCGTCAACGGCCAGGCGGCCAAGCCCTCGCGTGACCTGCGCGTGGGCGACACGCTGCTGCTGCGCCAGGGCCCCGTGCAACGCACCGTGATCGTGCGGGCCTTGAGCGCGCTGCGTGGCCCGGCGCCGGTGGCCCAGGCGCTGTTCGAGGAGACGGCCGACAGCCTGCAACGGCGCAGCCAGGAGGCCGAGGCCCGCCGCCTGGCGGCCGAGCCGGCGCTCAGCATCGCCCAAGGCCGCCCGACCAAGCGCGACCGGCGTGACATCACACGCACCCAGGCTGACTGGCAGCGCTGGAGTGCATCGATAGGCGACGACTGAGGCTGCCACCGCCAGCCGTCCGGTCCCCGGTTCGCGGCGCGGCAATATCCCCTCTTGAACCACGGGATAAGGCCCCCATATCGTCAACAACCCGATTCAGCCCGTGTTCAACCCCTTCAAGAAAAACCGCAAAGCCACCGACATGACGACGCCGGACAACGACCCCACGAACACCCCTTCCTCGGCCGCGAATCCGTTTCTCGATGGCGGCGCGATGCCCGACCTGCCCGCCAGCGAAGCATTCGCCCCCAGCGCCGAGCAGCGCCTGGCCGAGCTGGAAGCCAAGCACACCGAGGTGGCCGACGCCTATCTGCGCGCCAAGGCCGAGGCCGAGAACACCCGCCGCCGCGCCGATGAAGACATCAGCAAGGCGCGCCGCTTTGCCATCGAATCCTTTGCCGAAAGCCTGTTGCCGGTCAAGGACAGCCTGGAGGCTGCCATCGCGTTGCCCGACGCCCGCCCCGAGCAACTGCTGGAGGGCGTGCATGCCACGCTGCGCCAGTTGGTGGCCGCGCTGGAGCGCAACAAGGTGCTGGCCATCAACCCGCCGGCCGGCACCAGGTTCGACCCGCACCAGCACCAGGCCATCAGCGTGGTGCCTGCCGAGCAGGACGCCAACACCGTGGTGGCCGTGCTGCAGAAGGGTTACCTGATCAATGAGCGGGTGCTGCGCCCGGCGCTGGTCACGGTGACGGCCCCCAAATAGGCCTGCGGGCCGCCTCCACCGCAAATTGCAGGCCGTCCTCGCCACATCGCCTGCGAACGGCACTTGAAAGTGCCGGTCTGGCCCGCAATTCAGAACCAAGCCAATCCACCCTACAGGAGCAACACACCATGGGCAAGATCATCGGTATCGACCTCGGCACCACCAATTCGTGCGTGGCGATCATGGAAGGCAACACCACCAAGGTGATCGAGAACAGCGAGGGTGCGCGCACCACGCCGTCGATCATCGCCTACCAGGAAGACGGCGAGGTGCTGGTCGGCGCGTCGGCCAAGCGGCAAGCCGTCACCAACCCGCGCAACACCCTGTATGCGGTCAAGCGCCTGATCGGCCGCAAGTTCACCGAGAAAGAGGTGCAGAAGGACATCGCCCTGATGCCCTACACCATCGCCGCCGCCGACAACGGTGACGCCTGGGTGGAAGTGCGCGGCAAGAAGATCGCGCCGCCGCAGATCAGCGCCGAAGTGCTGCGCAAGATGAAGAAGACCGCCGAGGACTACCTGGGCGAGGAAGTGACCGAGGCGGTGATCACCGTGCCGGCCTATTTCAATGACAGCCAGCGCCAGGCCACCAAGGATGCCGGGCGGATCGCCGGCCTGGATGTCAAGCGCATCATCAATGAGCCCACCGCTGCGGCGCTGGCCTTCGGCCTGGACAAGCA
>JANLZT010000807.1:0-3804 GCA_031366465.1 Betaproteobacteria bacterium
CGGCCAAGTCCTTGGCGGCCAGTGCGGCGATCAGGCTGTTCAGGGCTGCCGAGTCCAGGCTCACACCGGCCAGCACGCCGCGCACGATGCGGGCATCGGCCAGGTCCAGCACCAGGTCTTGCAGGCCGGCCTGGCGCAGGCTGTCGAGCGCCAGGTCCTGCACTTCCAGGTCGGCCTCCAGGCCGGCATGGCCATAGATCTCGGCGCCCAATTGCAACGGTTCGCGCGTCGATTGGGGCGATTGCGGCCGGGTGTGCAGCACCGGGCCGCAGTAGCACAGGCGGGTCACGCCCTGGCGGTTGAGCAGATGGGCATCGATGCGCGCCACCTGCGGCGTGGTGTCGGCCCGCAGCCCCAGCGTGCGGCCACTCAGTTGATCGACCAGCTTGAAGGTGCGCAGATCAAGCGCCCGGCCGGTGCCGGTGAGCAATGAGTCAAGGTGCTCCAGCAGGGGCGGCATCACTTGCTCAAAACCATAGCTGCGGGCCTGGTCCAGCAAGCCCCGGCGCAGGTCTTCGAGTCGGCGGGCTTCGGCCGGCAGAACGTCGGCGATGTGCTCGGGCAGCAGCCAAGCTGAGGACATGAAAAAACCCGGGGGAATTGAAAAAAACATTGTACCGGCGTGACCTTGGCGGGCCGCTGGCGCTGCAACGCAGGATGCCGGACTGCCGCGATGCCACGGCGCCGCTGATCGCGGGCCGGCAGCCCACTGGCAACAATCAGTGCCAGAGCAGCATCAACAGCACGCCCGCCACCATGCTGGACAGGCCCAGGAATCGAATCTGGCCGTCAGACAGGGTCACGGCTTTTTCGAACACCTGGCGCCAGAGCTTGGGGCTGAGAAAGGGCAGCAGGCCCTCAAACACCAGCATCAGCGCCAAGGCGCCCAGCAACCATTGGGTCATGGCCCGAACGCCGGCCTCAGCGCTTGCTGGGTGCGGCCGCCGCAGCAGGCGCAGCACCACCGCGCATGGCCCGGAAAAAGTCACTCGACGGGTCGATCACCATCACGTCGTTCTTGCTGCGGAAGGTGGCCCGGTAGGCCTCCAGGCTGCGGTAGAACTGGGCAAACTGCGGGTCGCGGCCAAAGGCGTCGGCATACAGCGCCGAGGCCTTGCCGTCACCCTCGCCCTTCAACTTCTGGGCATCGCGGTAGGCCTCGGCAATGATCACCTCGCGCTGCTTGTCGGCATCGGCGCGGATCTTCTCGCCCTCGGCCGCACCCTGTGAGCGCAGCTCATTGGCCACCTGCTTGCGCTCGGACTCCATGCGCCGGTAGACCGAGTCGGTGATGTCGGCAACAAAATCCACCCGCTTGATGCGCACATCGATGATCTCGATGCCGAAGGCCTTGGCCTCGTCATTGAGGCGCGCGCGCACGTCCTGCATCACCTTGTCGCGCTCGGCGGCCAGCACACCGCGCACGGTGCGCTTGGTGATCTCCTCGTTGAACGCCGCCTGCACCACTGGGCTGAGGCGGCTCTCGAGGTTGCGGATGTCCACCCCGTTGTTGCGGATGAACTGGCGTGGCTCGGCAATGCGCCACTTGACCAGCCAGTCGATCACCAGGCTTTTCTTCTCGGCGGTGAAGATCGGCCGGGTCTCGGGGCTGTCGAGCGTCTGCACCCGCTTGTCGAGGAAGACCACGTTCTGGAAGGGCGGCGGCAGCTTGAACTTCAGGCCGGGCTCACTCACCACTTCCTTGATCTCGCCCAGTGCATAGACCACCGCCAACTGGCGTTGGTCGACCACGAACAGGGTCGAGGCCAGCAGCATCAAGGCCAGCAAGGCGCCGGCCACGATCAATCCGATACGGTTCATCTTGTGCTAACTCTTGGTAGGGATGGCGGCTTCAGCGACCATCACGGTCGCGGCTGCGCCCGCCATCGCGCGAGCGGGCATCGGCACCCGCCGCACCCGCCGGCCCGGCGTCTGCCGGCACGGCAGCCGGCACCTGGCCTTGCGGCACCACCTGCACCGTGCCGGTGGCCTGCTGCATCAATTTGTCCAGCGGCAGGTAGAGCAGGTTGCTGCCACTGCGGGCATCGACCATCACCTTGCTGACGCTGGAATACACCTGCTGCATCGCATCGATGTACAGACGGTCGCGGGTCACGCCGGGGGCCTTTTGATACTCGGTCAACACCGAGCGGAAGCGCTGGGCATCACCATCGGCCTGGGCTACCACCCGCTGGCTGTAGCCGTCGGCCTCTTCGCGCAGGCGCGCTGCCGTGCCGCGGGCCTTGGGGATCACGTCGCTGGCGTAAGCCTGGCCTTCGTTTTTGAAGCGGTCGCGGTCGGCGCCGGCCTTGACGGCATCATTGAACGCCGCCTGCACCTGCTCGGGCACCTGCACGTTCTGCACGTTCACCGCCACCACCAGGATGCCGGCCTTGAGCCGGTCGAGCTGGCCCTGGATCGACTTGACCAGATCGGCCGCGATCGCGTCACGCGCCTCATACAAGACCGAGTCAACCTTGCTCTTGCCGACGATCTCACGCACCGCCGACTCACTGGCCTGCACCACGGCGTTGTCGGGGTCGCGGTTCTCGAACAGAAAGCTCTTGGCATCCTTCAGCCGGTATTGCACCGTGAAGCGGATGTCGATGATGTTCTCGTCCTGCGTCAACATTGATGAGTCACGCAGGCCGGTGGTCTGGGCCACGCCACTGCGGCCGATCTCGGCCGAGCGCAATTGCGTGACCGCCACCGTCTCATGGGCCTGGAAGGGGTAAGGCAGGCGCCACTGGAAGCCCGCGTCCACGGTGGCGCTGTAGCGCCCGAAGGTGGTGACGATGGCTTGCTGGCCTTCTTGCACGATGAAAAAGCCGCTGCCGGCCCAGACCACCAGCACCACAAAGCCGATCAGGCCCATGCCAATGCCGGCGCTTTTCAGATCGGGTTGGAAGGACGGGCCACCCCCGCCTTCGCCCGGATCGCGGCGCGGCGACGGGTTGTTGCCACTGCCCTTGCCGCCAAACAGGCCGTTGAGCTTCTTGTTGAAGTCGCGCCACAGCTCGTCGAGATCGGGCGGGCCGTCGTTGCGGCCGCCGGCCATCTGCAGCGGGCGCGAGCGCCAACGCTGCCAGGCGCCAACCGCCAGGCAGCGAGCGGCATCAGCCACCGCCCCCAGGCGCTGGGCCAGCGGTGCGACCGTGGCGGCTGAGGTGCTGGCCAGGTCGGCCTCGGGCTTGGGTTTTGCGAGCATGTTCATGGGGTGGCGGATGGTAACGCGGGGCCTTCATCGTCAAAGCCGGCGGCTGACCCCGGCTGGCGCTCAATGGCACCTGGATTTGGGGCCTGGCCAGGGACTTTCAAGCCCCCATCGCTGGCCGCCTGGGCCACCAGTTTGCGCAGGGCATCCAGGCCGGTGCCCAGCAAGGCGCTGACAAAAACCCGCGGCACGGCAGCGCCGGTGCTGCCCTCCACCCAATCCTGCAGCTCACGCGGCAAGGGCTGGACCCGATCAAGCTTGTTGAAGACCAGGATCTGCGGCAGGTCGCCCGCACCAATCTCTTGCAGCACGCGCTCAACCTCGTCACGCTGGGCCTGCAGCAGCGGACTGGACGCGTCAATCACATGCAAGAGCAGGTCGGCATCGGTGGCCTCTTGCAGAGTGGCCTCAAAGGCCTCGACCAGTTTGTGCGGCAGGTCGCGGATGAAGCCCACGGTGTCTGACAGAGACACGCTGCCGCCCAGGGCTTCGAGGTAGAGCGAGCGGGTGGTGGTGTCCAGGGTGGCGAACAACTGGTCAGCGGCAAAGGCCTTGGCCTTGACCAGCGCATTGAACAAACTGCTCTTGCC
>JANLZT010000835.1:0-9704 GCA_031366465.1 Betaproteobacteria bacterium
CAACTGGTATTTCAAGGTCTCGTTGCCGCGCAGGCGCGAGCCCACCACCAGCATCGCGTCACAGCTTTGGTAAAAGGCCTCGACCGGCGGGGGGCTGTTGAAGGCGCCCAGGCTGCGCGGGTGGCCCTCGGGCACCACGCCACGGCCCTGCGTGCTGGTGACCAGGCCGAAGCCCAGCGCCAGCAGCCGCTGCACCGCCGGCCCGGCCTGGCGGGCACCACCGCCCAGCCACAGCAGCGGGCGGCGGGCGCGGGCCAGCGCGTTGGCCAGTGCGTCCAGCGCGGCGGGGGACGGCACGGCCACCGCCACCGGCAGGGGCGCCAGATCGGCCGGCAGCGGGATCAGCGTGGCCTGGATGTCGATCGGGATCTCCACACTCACCGGCCCGCTGGGGGCGGTGAGTGCGCACTGGATGGCCTGCTTGACGGTGCCCACCGCCGTGCCGGCACTGCGCACCCGAAAGGCTGCCTTGCTGACCGCCTTGAGCATCGCCAGTTGATCGGGTGCCTCGTGGATATAGGCCATCTGCCGGTCGAGGTAGGGCAGCTCGATCTGGCCGGTGAGGTGCAGCAGCGGCGTGCCGGCGGTCAGCGCCTCGACCAGCGCACCGGCCGCATTGCCGGCGCCGGTGCCGGTGGAGGTGATGCACACGCCCAGCGCGCCCGCAGTGCGGGCATAGGCGTCGGCCATGTTGGCCGCACCGGCCTCGCCGCGGGCCATCACAAAGCGCAGCCGGCCGCGCCGGGCGATGGCGTCGAGCATCGGCAGGTTGTGGATCGAGATCACGCCGAAAGCGGCCTGCACGCCGTGGGATTCAAGCAGCGCGGCGACTGCCTCGCCGACGCTGATCCGGGGCCGGGGGTCTGGCAGGCTGGTCTCGGGCTGGGCAGCTTCAGGCATGACGCGACAGCCCTCCGGACACATCGATGTGGCTGCCGCTGGTGTAGCCGGCCAGCGGGCTGGCCAGGAACACCACCGCGCGGGCCGGCTCGTCGGGCCGGCCCAGGCGGGCGGCGGGGATCTGCTTGGCGCGGGCCAGCGCGGCGCTCCAGTCGGCCCAGCTTTGGGATTGCTGCTCGGCCGGGCGGTCGGCGTAGCGGCGGCGCCATTGGCCCGAATCCACCAGGCCCAGCAGGATGCCGTTGACGCGCACGCCGCTGGCCGCAAATTCGGTGGCCATCGAGCGCACCAGGTTGTGCACCGCCGCCCGCGCCGCCGAGGTGGCCACCCTGTGCGGCTCGGGCTGGCGCGCCAGCAGCGAGTTCACGCAGACCACGCCGGCATCGCCCAGCGCGGCGGCCTGGCTGCGCAACTGCGGCAAAGGGCCCGGGTGGGGTGCAGCACCGAGAACAGCTTCAGGTGCAACTCGTCCTGCCAGGCAGCGTCGCTGGTGTTGGCGAAGGTCGACACCCGGCCCTGGCCGGCGTTGTTGACCAGCATCGCGGCTGGGCCCAGGCGGGCCTGCACCGCGGCGGCAAATTTGGTCACCTCGGCCGCATGCAGCAGCAGGTCCACCGTGGCCAGGCCGATGCCCGACGAGCCGCCGGTGACCACCGCCACCCGGCCGCTGAGGTCGATCATCGATGGCGGCGCGGTCATGCTGGCTGCAGCGCCAGCGCCACCGCGCTGGGGCGCGCCGGGGCATGGTTGAGCAGGCCTGACAGCTCGGCGGCGGCGGCGCGCACCTGGGCCAGCAGATCGACCGCGCGCGCGGGCTCGACCTGCGCGCTGTTGAGGGTGGCGCCCAGCGCGGCCACCACCCGGCCGCTGTGGTCGCGCACCGGCGCGGCGATGGTCGAGATGCTGGCCTCGAAGAATCCCTCACCGGCCACAAAGCCACGCTCGCGGTCGGCCTGCAACAGATCAATCAGCGCGCGCAGCGTGCCTGGGGTCTTGCTGGAAAAAACCTCCAGCGGCCCCTCGGGGTAGAGCGCGCGCAGTTCGGCCAGCGACAGATCGGCCAGCAGCACCCGGCCCAGCACCGTGGCATGGGCCGGCAGCCGGGTGCCCACGCTGACCGAGCTGGCGAGCGGCGACGGCGGCGTCACCTTGGCCACATAAACGATGTGCCGGCCGTCGCGCACCACCAGGTTGTAGGGCAGGCCCAGCGCCTGGCACAGCCGGGCCAGCAAGGGTTGGCCAAGCTGGGTGAGTTCCAGCGACGCCAGGTACTCAAAACCCAGGCGCAGCACCGCCAGGCCCAAGCGCACGCTGCGGCCATCGGCGCTGCGCTCGACGAAGCCCAGGCCCTCCAGCGTGGCGATCAGTCGGAACACGGTGCTGCGTGGCAATTGCAGCCGGCGCGCCAGCTCGGGCGGGCTGAGTTCGCGCTCGCTGCGGCTGAACTCGGCCAGCAGGCGCAGGCCACGCGCCAGCGCCGGCACCAGGTAGCGGTCGGCGGGTGGGTCCAGGGTCTTGGTGGTTTGGGCCATCAGGCGGTCTCGTGGTTCATCAGCAGCGCGGCGATCAGCGCGGCCACGGCTTGCGGCTGCTGCACCGCGCAGGCATGGCCGGCGCCGGGCAGCAGGTCAAAGGGCAGGCCCAGGCGCTTGGCCAGCGCAGCGCAGGCAGCCGGCGGGGTGACGATGTCGTCGCTGCCGCAGGCCACGCGGGCCGGCAAGTGGGGCTGGGCGCCGTCCTGCCCGACCAGGGATTGTTGAAAGGGCGCGGCCAGGCTGGGCAGGTCACTGCTGCTCAGCAGGTGCACGGCCTGGGCGTAGCCGAGGGCCGTCAGGCCTTGCGCCACCTCGGCGATCTGCGCATGCTGGGCCGGGCTGGCCTGGGCGCTGAGCAAGCGGCGCGAGACGGTCTGGGCCAGGCCGGCCACGCCAAGGTCGGCCAGGCCTTGCAGGCGCTCGGCGCGCACCTGCGCGGCGCGTGTGGGGTCACTGGCATAGCCGACGGCCGGGCTGAGCAGCAGCAGGCAGGCCGGCTGCGGGCCGTCAGCGTTGGCCAGCAGCCTGGCGGCCAGCGCGGTGGCGACGATGGCGCCCAGCGAATGGCCCACCAGCAACGCCTGGCGCAGGCCCAGTTCATACAGCATCAGCGCGGCCGCCTCGGCGTAGCGGTCGGCGCTGGGCGCATGGCCGGGCAGGGGCGCGCTCTGGCCGTAGCCGGGTGCATCCCAGGCCAGCAAGCGGCGGCCCGGCAGCGCGCTGGCCAGCGCGTGCCACGAGCCGGCCCCCGAGCTGATGCCGTGCAGCAGCAGCACCGGCAGGCCGGGCGCGTCGGGCGCGGCCTGGCGCAGCACCAGCGTGCCGTGGGCCTGCGCCAGGCGGCGCTCGGTCCAGGTTTTGGAGAGGCTCCCTCCCCCGCTGTCAGTTCCACCCTCACCCCAACCCTCTCCCTTGAAGGGAGAGGGAGCCAAGCCGACGCGCAGCTTGTTCATGGCCTTCAGCGCTTGATCTTGGCCAAGGGCGAATCGGGCGGGTAGGTGGGCGTGATCGGCTGCTTGGCGCCCAGCGTCACGCACTTCAGCGCGTCCTCGTCGCCGATGTTGCGCTCCTCGCGGTAGACGCCGGGCGGCACCGACACCAGGTCGCGCTCGCCCAGCACCGTCTCGAAGCGCTCGCCGTCTTTCTCGATGACCAGCAGCATCTTGCCGCGCATCACGAAGAACACCTCCTCGACGTCCACATGGATGTGCAGGGGCCCGACCTGGCCGGCCGGGATCAGCATGGTGCTGAAGGTGAAGTGCTCGTTGGCCACCGTGTTGGTATCAGTGCCCACCCCCGTGCCGCCGGTGCCCAGGTAGCGCATCTGGGCGCGGCGGTAGGTCGGGTCGTGGTCGGCCTGGAATTTGAGCGCGTCCCAGTCGTAGCGGCGGGTGGCAAAGCGGGCGATGCGGGTCTGCATCCAGGCGTCGTGGTTGCTGCCGGCCGGCTGCTGCAGGCTGGCGGGTAGGTTGACGGCGGTCTGGGACATGGGTTTCTCCAGGGGATCAGAGCTACGGAGTACTTCGAACGTGGCCGAGCGGGCGTCTTCTGGCGTGACGAGCGGGCATGGTCGGATCAATTCATAACAAAGCCGCCATTGACGACCAGGGTCTGGCCGGTGACAAAGCGCGCCAGGTCGGACAGGGCGTAGACCACCGCGCCGCTCACATCGGCCGGCAGCTGGGCCCGCTGCGGCGCGCGCTGCTTGACGTAGTGGGCATGGCGCTCGGCCGGCACATAGCGGGTGGCTTCGACCTCCACCAGGCCGGGGGCGATGGCGTTCATCATGATGTTGTCGGCGCCAAACTCGCGCGCCAGCGAGCGTGTCATCGCCATCACCGTGCCCTTGCTGGCCACGTAGGCCATCAGCCGGGGCGCGCCCCACAGCGCCGTGTCAGACGCCAGGTTGACGGTCGCGCCACGCCCGCTGGCGGCCAGCGCGGTGCGGCAGGCATTGCTCATCAGCCAGGTGCCGCGCACATTGACCTGCGTCACCCGGTCCCAGGTGTCGATCTCGATCTGCGCGCTGTCGCGGCCGCCCGAATCGGTGATGGCGCCGTTGTTGACCAGGCCGTCCAACCCGCCCAGCCAAGCCGTGGCCTGGGCCGCACAGGCCGCCACTGAGGCTGGGTCGGCCAGATCGAGGGCCAGCGCCTGCACATCCTGGCCGGCGGCGCGCAACGTGGCGGCGGTTTGTTCGGCCAGTTCGGCGCGCAGGTCGGCAATCACCAGCCGTGCACCGTGGGCGGCCCCAGGTGCTGGGCAAAGGCCAGGCCCAGGCCGCGCGCGCCACCGGTGATCAGCAGGCGCCGGCCTTGCAGCAGCAGCGCTGGGCTGGGGTGGTCAGACGGGGTCAGCTCAGCCATGGTGGCGCTTGCAGATGTCAATTCAGGTCAATGAATGCCATCTCGATATCGCTCACCCGGGGTTCCGGCAGGGCGCGTGATGGGCCAGAAAGGCATCACGCCACCGTTTCAAATATGGGCCAATGGTTTACACATGGAACAACTCCGCAGTCTTGAGCCGTCTGTCAGGCGTTGGAAATCGGGTTTCTACCGGGTGCATGGAACAATCCCGCTTGCTTGGCCCGCTGCCCTGGCCGGCCAGCCCCCTCTGATGCCCGACTACACCGTCGATGATTTTGATTTCGAGCTGCCGCCGGCGCTGATCGCCCAGCACCCGGCGGCCGAGCGCAGCGCCGCGCGCCTGCTGGACGGCCGGGGCGCGCTGCCGGTGGACCGCCGCTTCCATGACCTGCCCGGCCTGCTGGCCCCGGGTGACCTGCTGGTGGTCAACGACACCCGCGTCATCAAGGCCAGGTTGTTTGGTGAGAAGCCCAGCGGCGGCGCTGTCGAGGCGCTGATCGAGCGGGTGCTGCCCCACCACGAGGTGCTGGCCCATCTGCGTGCCAGCAAATCGCCACGGCCGGGCAGCCTGATCAGCTTTGCACGCGGCGCCTTCGAGGCCGAGGTGCTGGGCCGGGCCGGCCCCGACGATGCCTTGTTCCACCTGCGCTTGCCCAGCGATCCGCTGGCGCTGCTGGAGGCCTTTGGCCATGTGCCGCTGCCGCCCTACATCAGCCATGCCGACGCGGCCGACGACGCCGCCCGCTACCAGACCGTGTTCGCCCAGCGCCCGGGCGCGGTGGCGGCGCCCACCGCGTCGCTGCACTTTGACGCGGCGGTGCTGGCAGCGCTGGCGCAGCGTGGCGTGCTCACGGCCAGCGTCACGCTGCATGTGGGCGCCGGCACCTTCCAGCCGGTGCGCAGCGCCAGCCTGGCCGAGCACAGGATGCACAGCGAGTGGTACGAGGTGGCTGAGGCCACGGTGGACGCGATTGCCCGCACCCGCGCCGCCGGGGGCCGGGTGGTGGCAGCCGGCACCACCACCTTGCGGGCATTGGAGTCGGCGGCGCTGGGTGGCACGCTGCGCAGCGGCGCCCGCGAGACCGATATCTTCATCACCCCCGGCTTTGGCTTCCGGGTGGTGGACAGCCTGATCACCAACTTTCACCTGCCGCGCAGCACCCTGCTGATGCTGGTCTCGGCCTTTGCCGGGCATGCCCACATGCGCGCGCTCTACCGCCACGCGATCGAGGCGCGCTACCGCTTCTTCAGCTATGGCGATGCGATGCTGCTGGACCGGCGCAGCCCGGCCTCCTGACTCGATCGTCCCCCGCGTTGCACAGCGCCTGGCGTGGCGCTTCGTCAGGGCCGCAGCAATCCGCCTTTTTCCTACAAGCGAATGAGCCGCTGGTGAGATGCACTGGGCGCAGCCAGACGCGAAAGTCACGGCTCCATCATCAGGAGCCAACATGAGTGTCATTGACAAAGTCGTCGCAGCGGTGCTGCCAGGCCCCAGCGAGCAGGCCCTGCAGGATGCGCGTGCAAAGGCACGCGCGCTGGCCGGCAAGACCGGCTGGCTGTCCAGCGTGCTGGACCACCACCAGCAAATCGAGAACTGCTTTGTCGCCGTCAAGCAGGCGGGTTCTGCCTCGGGCCGCAAGAAGGCGCAGAAGCAACTCGCATTGATGCTGACCGGGCACTCCATTGCCGAAGAGTCGGTGCTCTATGCCGCCATGGCCCCGAATGGGCAAACCGGCGGATCGAATCGCTTGTATGCCGAGCAAAGCAGCGCCAAGGTTGCCATGGCCGCGCTCGATGCCCTGGAGCCCATGAGCCAGGCCTACCTGGACCAGCTGGAGCTGATCCGCAGTGCTGTGGCGCGCCATGTCTATGCCGAAGAGAGCGACTACTTTCCCAAGCTCAAAAGCGAAGCCGACACCGCCACCCAGGCAAAGTTGTCACGCAAATACAAGGAAGAGTTCGAGCGCTACGTTGGCCCCGCCGTTTGACAGCGCAACCCAGCATCCACAGCCAAGGAGAGCACCATGAACACAGCGCTTGATACGCCCGTCGGATTTCGGCCCAGCAAGCTGGCGTATGGCGAGGCCATTGAAGACGCCAGCGCAATGTCCGGCGTGTCCTGGGCTGCAATCTTTGCGGGGGCGGCTGCTGCGGCTGCGCTGTCGATCATCCTGCTCATCCTGGGCATGGGGCTCGGGCTCTCATCGGTGTCGCCCTGGGCGGGCCAAGGCGCTAGCGCGGTTGCCCTGGGTGTCTCGACCATCTTGTGGCTGAGCTTCACCCAGGTGGCCGCATCGGGCATGGGGGGCTACCTGGCCGGGCGCTTGCGCAGCAAGTGGGCGGCAGTGCACACCGATGAGGTCTACTTTCGCGACACCGCGCATGGCTTTCTGGCCTGGGCCGTTGCAACGCTGTTGACTGCAGCGTTGCTGACGTCGGTGATCGGCTCAATCCTGGGGGCCGGCGTGCAAGCCGGTGCAGCCGTCGCCGGTGGCGCCGCCACGGCGGCAACGGGTGCTGCGGCAGGTGCAACGGCAGGGGCCGTGTCGAGCAAGGCTGACACGGCGGGCTCGGCGGAGATGGGCATGGGCTACGCCATCGATGCCCTGTTTCGCAAAGACGCGGCTGCTGTGGCAACCAATGCCGACACCAATGCGCTGGCACCCAGCACCGAGATTGCGCGCATCTTTGCCAATGGCCTGCGCGGCGGCGCATTGCTGCCCGAGGACAGCCGCTACGTGGCCCAGCTTGTCGCCCAACGCACCGGCCTGCCGCAGGCCGATGCTGAGAAACGTGTCACCGATAGCTTTACCAAGCTGCAGAGCAAACTGAAAGACGCCGAGACAGCCGCCCGCGATGCCGCAGACAAGGCGCGCAAAGCCTCCGCAGTCACCGCGCTGTGGTTGTTTGTGTCGCTGCTCATTGGCGCATTTGTCGCCAGCCTGGCGGCCACTTACGGCGGCCGCCGCCGCGACCTGTGATCGACCCATTCACCCCCCGGAGAATCCCATGCGCTCATTGCTTTTGCTGTTTCTCGGTGTTCCCATTCCGATCATCATCTTGATTGCGCTGTTTGTGCATTGACCGCAGCATCGGCCATTCACACCAGCGCTTGCGCCTTGCGGAGACCGTACGCGGCCGGCCTGGGCTGATGTGGCTACCTGCTGAAGCGCGCGTTTGAGCACTGTGGCGCAGCGCCGCAAGCCAGCCCATGCAGCGCGTCGATGCGGCACGGACGGGTGGCCGCATGGGGGCTGCGACAATCAAGGCCATGCTCAAGTTTGACCTGCTCGCCACCCAAGGCCATGCCCGCCGCGGCCGACTCACGCTGGCGCATGGTGTGGTCGAGACGCCGGTTTTCATGCCGGTGGGCACCTATGGCACGGTCAAGGGCGTGCTGCCGCAGTCGCTGCACCAGATGGGCGCGCAGATCATCCTGGGCAACACCTTCCATCTGTGGCTGCGCCCCGGGCTGCAGGTGATCGCCGGCTTCAAGGGTTTGCACGGCTTTGAGGCCTGGCACAAGCCCATCCTCACCGATTCGGGCGGCTTCCAGGTCTGGAGCCTGGGGGCGATGCGCAAGATCAGCGAGGAGGGCGTGAAGTTCAGCTCGCCGGTCAATGGCGACAAGCTGTTCCTCACCCCCGAGGTGAGCATGCAGGTGCAGACCGTGTTGGACAGCGACATCGTGATGCAGTTTGACGAATGCACGCCCTACCAGACCCAGGGTGTGCTCACCACCGAGGCCGAGGCCCGCGCGTCGATGCAGCTCAGCCTGCGCTGGGCCAGCCGCTGCGTGGCCGAGTTTGGCCGCTTGGACAACCGCAATGCGCTGTTCGGCATTGTCCAGGGCGGCATGTTCGAGGCGCTGCGCGAAGAGTCGGTGGCCAGCCTGGTCGATCTCGATCTGCCGGGCTATGCGGTCGGTGGCGTGAGCGTGGGCGAGCCCAAGCACGAGATGCTGCGCATCATGGCCCACACCCCGCACCGGCTGCCGGCCCACAAGCCGCGCTACCTGATGGGCGTGGGCACGCCTGAGGACCTGGTCGAGGGCGTGGCCCAGGGCGTGGACATGTTCGACTGCGTGATGCCCACCCGCAATGCCCGCAACGGCCATCTGTTCACCCGCTTTGGCGACCTGCGCATCCGCAACGCCCGCTACAAGGCCGATGCGCTGCCCATCGACGAGTCCTGCGGTTGCCATGCCTGCACCGGCGGTGGCCAGGGCGCCGGTGCCGGCCTCAGCGGGCCCGGCGGCCAGGGCGGTTTCAGCCGGGCCTATCTTCACCACCTGGACCGCTGTGGCGAGATGCTGGGCCCGATGCTGGCCAGCATTCACAACCTGCACTACTACCTGCACCTGATGCAGCAAATCCGCGCCGCGCTCGACCAGGGCCGCTTCGAGGCCTTTCGGGCGCAGTTCAAGGCCGACCGGGCGCGCGGCATTTAGCGGCACCGCCCGGCCACCGGCCACACCCCCTCCAACCCCAGCCCGGGCCGGCATCACGGCCCGGGCCATCAACGCCCCCACAGCGCCCATGGCGACCACTCCCAAAACCCGCCGCAAGGCCGCCGCACACGCCACCGACCTGGCGCCGGTGCCTGCCGCAGCGCCGCAGAGGCCGGCCCGCGCACCGGCCCGCCCGCCCCGCCCGCCTCGCCAGACCACCCTGGCCCGCGCCGACAGCGCGGGCGCCGAGCTGGCCCAGGCCGTGTTGGCGCTGCTCGTCAGCGCCACGCCGGCCCCCCGGCCCCCCCCCCCCCCCGCCCCCCCCCCGCCCCCCCACCCCCAACGCCCCGCTGGCACCCCCAAACTGGAGGTGGCCCGCCAAGCCCACCACAAAGTAATGCGGCCCCGCCCATCCATCCCACCACCCCATCCCCAACATGCCCCCCCGCAAGT
>JANLZT010000839.1:0-2023 GCA_031366465.1 Betaproteobacteria bacterium
AAACTGTCCTCGGGTGGGTGGTCGGCGGCCGGCCAGTCCAGGTCGGCGGGGATGAAGTCGATGTCGTAGGAGTACTCGGCATAGCTGCCCCAGGGGTCGCGCACGTAGTAGAAGTAGTTCGATCCCAGCACATGCCGGCCCAGGCCCCAGCCGCGGTCATGGCCTTGGGCCTTCATGTTCTCAGCGCCCAAGCCCACCTCGTGCACGCTGCCCACGTCCCAGCTGCTGTGGTGCAGGCCGCCGGCAGCGGATTTGGCCAATGCGATCAGGTGGTGGTCACTGCCGTGGGCGCCGTGCATGAAGGCGATGCCGTCACCCGAGTGGTCCGACAATTTGAGGCCCAGCACATCGCGGTAGAAGGCGATGCTGGCCGCCACATCGCTGGCAAACATCAGCAGGTGCGACAGCCGGCGCGGCCGCACTTGCCCGGCCTTGCTGCGGGCCGGTGCTGCGCCGGCACCGGGCGGCGTGACCGGCATGCTGGCCACTGCCCGCACCGACGGCGCCACCTTGGCTGCCACCACCAGCTGGATCGCCAGGCCGTCGGGGCCTTGCAGCCAGAGGTCACGGGTGTCACGGGTGCCGCTGCCGCCGCTGCCGTCGCTGGCGGGATGCGGCCCGGTCCGCAGGCCCCGCGCGTCGATCTCGCGCTCAAAGTCAGCCAGGTCTTCGGCAAACAGCCCAAAGCTGAGGTATTGCAAGCGCTTGACGCCCGCGCCCTGCACCACCTGGCCCCAGGCATGCGGGTGGCCAAAGGTGTGCAGCGCCAGCCGGTTGCCGCTGCGCCGCACGTCCAGCCCGAAGGCGGTGTAGAAGGCTTGCGCCTCGGCCAGATCGGGCACCGAGACGACGAAGTTGTGGACCGAATGGACGGCACGGATGCCGGCGCGTTTACTCTGGGGTTCCATCGATGGGCTCCTGGGGGACGTCGGCCAATCGGCCGGTGGCGCGGGCCAGCGGCGGCCCGGCCGGGGCATCGGCCGGGCCGCGCCAGGCGATGTGGTGGTCGGGGCGGATCAGCACCCGGGCGGCGCCGTACAGCGATTGCGCGGCGGCGTTGTCCCAGCGCAGCAGGGTCAGCCGCAGGCCCAGCAGCCCGGCCGCGCGCTCCCAGGCCAGCGTCGGCCCGGCATCGAACACCAGCAAGGTGAAGTCGCGGCCAAAGTAGTCCAGCAGCGACGCCGCGCCCACCACCGCATGGCCCACCACCGCATCGCCCACCACCGCATCGCCCACCACAACATGCGGCGCGCGGGCGCCCGGGTAGCCACTGGGCTGGTAGTGGTTGGGCTCATCGGGCGGGGGCGCGGTGGCCTCGCGCGCGACGATGGGGCTGCCGGCGTAGCACACCCCCAGTTGCAGGCCGGGGATGTTGAACTCACTCGCCACATGCCTTGCCAGGGCCTGCGACAGCGCCCCGCGGGCGGCGTCACCGGCCGGGCCGGGGGCCTCGACATCGGCCGGCACCGGCAGGTTGCCGATGCTCTCGGCCATGCTGCGGGCAAAACTGGTGTTGCGCTGGGCGATGGGCCGGCGCTCAGCCTCGTAGCTGTCGAGCAGGCCTTCAGGCGCGCCGCCGTGCAGCACTTGCGCCAGCTTCCAGCCCAGGTTCACCGCATCGTCCACGCTGGTGTTGTAGCCCATGCCGCCGGTGGGGGTGAACAAGTGGGCGGCGTCACCGGCCAGCATCAGCCGGCCCTTGCGGAAGCGTTCGGCCACCAGCGCATAGCCGGCGTTCCAGGGTGAGAGCGATCACCTGGTGCGCAAAGGCCACGCCGATGGCCTGGTCGAAGACGGCTTGCACGTCGATGTCGCCCGGCTGGGCGCCGTCGGCCAGCTGGACCAGCAGCACAAAGCTGTCGCAGCCATTGATGGCGCACAGCAGGCCGCGCTGCTGGCGGTTGACGGCCCAGTACTGCCAGGCCCGGGGCTTGCCCAGGCGGGCCACCAGGTCGGGCGCGCGGAAGTAGATCGACAGCATCTGGCCGCCCATGAAATCGCGCTTGACCAGGCCCTGGCCGCC
>JANLZT010000015.1:0-1522 GCA_031366465.1 Betaproteobacteria bacterium
AACTGGCGGCTGGTGACGTATTTGCCCTCACGGCCGGCCAGCGGGCTGTTGTTGACGCAGAAATTCATCGTCAGCGTCGGCTCGTCCACCTTGAGCATGGGCAGCGGCTGCGGGTTGGCCGGATCGGTCACCGTCACGCCAATGCCGATGTCCTCGATGCCGTTGATCAGCACGATCTCGCCCGGGCCGGCCTCGGCCACCTGCACCCGGTCCAGGCCCTGGAAGGTCAGCACCTGGTTGACCCGCCCATTCACGGCCTTGCCGTCAGGGCCTTCCATCACCATCACGTTCATGCCCGGCTTGATGGTGCCGGCGCTGATGCGGCCGACGCCGATGCGGCCCACAAAGGTGGAGTAGTCGAGTGCCGAGATCTGCAGTTGCAGCGGCGCCTCGGGGTCACCGGTCTGGGCCGGCACATGTTTCAGGATGGTGTCGAACAGCGCCGACATGTCGGGTCCCCATTGCTCGCCGTGCGCGCCTTCGACCAGCGATGACCAGCCATTGATGCCCGAGGCATAGACCACCGGGAAGTCGAGCTGGTCGTTGTTAGCACCGAGTTTGTCGAACAGATCAAAAGCGGCGTTGATCACCGCATCCGGCTTGGCACCGGGCTTGTCGACCTTGTTGACCACCACGATGGGCTTCAAGCCCAGCGCCAGCGCCTTCTTGGTAACGAACCGGGTCTGCGGCATCGGGCCCTCTTGGGCGTCGATCAGCAGCACCACGCCGTCCACCATCGACAGCGCGCGCTCGACCTCGCCGCCAAAGTCGGCGTGGCCGGGGGTGTCAACGATGTTGATGTGGGTGCCCTGCCAGGTCACCGCGCAGTTCTTGGCCAGGATGGTGATACCGCGCTCGCGCTCAATGGCATTGCTGTCCATCACGGTATCGACCATCTTCTCGTGGTCGGCAAAGGTGCCCGACTGGCGCAGCAACTGGTCGACCATGGTGGTCTTGCCGTGGTCGACGTGGGCAATGATGGCGATGTTGCGGATTTGCAGGGTCATGGTGGTTCTCGGAAAAATTCTAAAAAGCGGCTGCGGCCAGCGGTTCGGGCGCAACGTTCAATAACAGGGCTTGCACCTCCGCCGGGCTGAGCAGGCGGTCGGCGATCAGCTCGCCGGCTGTCACATGCGCGCTGCCCAGAAAGGCGCCCGGCTCGGGGCCGTAGACGCGCATGGACGGTGCGTCGGCCAGGCTGACACGCCGGCGCAGGCCGGTGAGAAAGCGCCCGGCCTCGGCCGTGTCCAGTGCCAGTGCGGGCCAATCGGCGAGCAGCGCGTCCACCGGTAGCATCAGGGCCAGGCGGGCCGCCTCGTCCATCGCTTCCAGCTCGGCCAGCGCCACCGCCTGCTGCAGCGCCAGCGGCCCGCTGCCGGTACGGCGCAGGCCGCTCAAGTGGGCACCGCAGCCCAGAGCCTCGCCGATGTCCTCGGCCAGGGTGCGGATGTAGGTGCCCTTGCTGCAGCGCACATCGATGACCAGGCTGCGGTCTTGCCAGGCGATCAGGTCGATGCTGTGA
>JANLZT010000020.1:0-1847 GCA_031366465.1 Betaproteobacteria bacterium
GCGACGCTGGCCCGGCCAGTATCGGTCGCTACCATCGGCGCCATGACTGCCCTCTTGGACGACCTGTTGCGCAAATACGTGGCGCGCACACCGCATTTGCGTGAGATCGGCCTGCGCATCACCGCGCTCGACACCGGCCGGGGTGCAATGACGGCGGCGCCAAGCTGCCCAAGCGCATCGATTTCTCGATCAACTTCCTGCGCGCCGGCCGGCCGCAAGAGACCTTTGCCCAGTGCGAGCTGGTGCGGGTGGGCGCGCGGGTGGCGCTGGTGCAGGTGCGCTGCTGGCAGACCGCGCCTGAGCGGCCCATCGTGGTGGCGCGCGGGCACTTCTTGCTGACCGAGGCTCAAGCTCAGGCCCAGTCTCAGGCCTGAGCGCCCGGGCCTCGGCCCTCAGATCTCGACCTTGGCCCCCAGCTCAACGATGCGGTTGCTGGGCAGGTTCAAGAAGTCGGCCGCCGCGGCGGCATTGCGGTGCATGCCGGCAAACAGCTTCTCGCGCCACATCGCCATGCCGTCGCCAAAGGTGGGGATGACGATGTCGCGGCTGAGAAAGTAGCTGGTGTCCATCTCGGGCAGCGGGATGCCGCGGCCCTCCAGCAGCTTGAGCGCCTCGGGCACATCGGGGTCGTTCTTGAAGCCGAAGTGCAGCACCACCTGCCAGCAATCGTTGCCCAGCGGCTGCATCTCGATGCGCCGGCTGTAGGCCACCCAGGGCACCTCATGGTGCTTGACGGTGACAAACAGGTTGTACTGGTGCAGCACCTTGTTGTGCTTGAGGTTGTGCAGCAGCGCATTCGGCGTCAGCCCGGTGTCGCCCGACAGGAACACCGCCGTGCCGTCCACCCGGGTGGGCGGGCTGATGAACACCGCGTCCAGAAAACTCGTCAGGTCGATGGCATCGTCGCGCAGCCTGGCGGTCATCAGCTTGCGGCCCTGCACCCAGGTGACCATCAGCGTGAACATGCCGATGCCGATGACGATCGGGAACCAGCCGCCAGCGATCAGCTTGAGCATATTGCTGGCGAAGAAGGTGATGTCGATGGCAAAGAAGAAGCCGGTGGCCAGCAGGCTGGGCAGCAGCGGGTACTTCCAGCCGAAGCGGATCACGAAGAAGGTCATCACGGTGGTGATGGTCATGTCCAGCGTCACCGCAATGCCATAGGCCGAGGCCAGGTTGCTGGAGGTCTTGAACAGCCCCACCGCCAGCACGATGAAGACGAACAGGCCCCAGTTGACGAAAGGCACGTAGATCTGGCCGGTGTCGCGCACGGAGGTGTGGCGGATCGCCATGCGCGGCAAGATGCCTAGCTGGATGGCCTGCTTGGTGACCGAGAACGCGGCGGTGATCAGCGCCTGCGACGCGATCACGGTGGCCGCCGTGGCCAGCACCACCAGCGGCAGCTGGGCCCAGGCCGGCGCCATCTTGAAGAACGGGTTGTCGATGGCCTCGGGGGTTTTCAGCAGCATCGCGCCCTGGCCAAAATAGTTGACCACCAGTGCCGGCATCACAAAAGTGAACCAGGCGATGCGGATCGGCCGCTTGCCAAAGTGGCCCATGTCGGCATACAGGGCCTCGCCACCGGTCACGCACAGCACCACCGCGCCCAGGCCGACAAAGGCCACCACCGGGTTGTGCAAGAAAAAGGCGATGGCATAGGCCGGGTTCAGCGCCACCAGCACCGCCGGGTTGGCCTGGATATGCGGCAGGCCCAGCGCCACCAGCACGATGAACCAGACCATCGTCACCGGCCCGAAGAACTTGCCGATGCCGCCGGTGCCAAAGCGCTGCACCGAGAACAGCGCCGCCAGCACCAGCAGCGTGATCGGGATCACCGCCGGCTCCAG
>JANLZT010000022.1:0-3948 GCA_031366465.1 Betaproteobacteria bacterium
GTGCTGGCGCCGCGTTTCCTGGCCGGCGTGCTGGCCATGCCGCTGCTGGCGGCGCTGTTCTCGGCGGTGGGCATCCTGGGCGCCTGGCTGGTGGCGGTGGGGCTGATCGGCATCGACGGTGGTAACTTCTGGTCGATCCAGCAGAACGGCGTGGATGTCTGGCGCGATGTGGGCAACGGCATCGTCAAGAGCGCGGTGTTCGGGGTGATCTGCACCTTTGTCGCGCTCTACCAGGGTTATGAGACCGAGGCCACCCCCGAGGGCGTGGCCTATGCCACCACCCGCACCGTGGTGCTGTCGTCGCTGGCGGTGCTGGGCTGCGACTTCATCCTGACGGCGCTGATGTTTTCAACGCGGTGATCTGACTGCTGACCTGTGAGCCGAACTGTGAGCCGAACTGTGAGTATTCGCGATGTCCAAACGAAGCATTGAAACCCTGGTCGGCCTGTTCGTGCTGCTCGGCCTGGCGGCGGTGTTGTTCCTGGCGCTCAAGGCCGCCAACCTGACCACCTTGAGCAGTGGCGACACCTACACCCTGGTGGCCCGTTTTGACAACATCGGTGGGCTCAAAGCCCGTGCGCCGGTGCGCGCCGCCGGGGTGGTGGTGGGCCGCATCACCAGCATCGGGCTCGACCCGAAAAGCTACCAGGGCGTGGTGACCATGGAGGTCCAGCGCGGTTTCGAATTTCCCAAGGACAGCTCGGCCAAGATCCTCACCGCCGGCCTGCTGGGGGACCAGTATGTGGGCCTGGAGCCCGGTGGCGATACCGAGAATCTGGCCTCGGGTGCCACCATCAAGCAGACCCAGTCGGCGGTGGTGCTGGAGAACCTGATCGGCCAATTTCTGTTCAACAAGGCGGCCGATGCCGGGGCCGCTGTCGACACGGGCAAAAAACCATGAACACATCACCAGGCTTGACAGGGTGGCTGCGCGGCCTGATCGGCCTGATCGGGCGCGTCAATGGCTTGGTCTTGGCGGGCTCGCTGCTGCTGCTGCAGGGCGGCTGCGCGTCCTTGCCCGGTGAGGGCGGCAGCCGCGGCGACCCTTGGGAGACCTTCAACCGCCAGGTGTTTGCCTTCAATGAGGTGGTGGACGCGGCGGCCATCAAGCCCGCCGCGCAGGTCTTCCAGGCGGTGGTGCCCAGCCTGGTGCGCACCGGCATCCACAATTTCTTCGGCAACCTGGGCGATATGTGGACCAGCGCCAACCTGCTGCTGCAGGCCAAGCCGACGGCTGCACTCGAGACCGGCATGCGCGCGGCCGTCAACACCTTTTTCGGTCTGGGCGGTGTGCTGGAGGTGGCCGATGGTCTGGGTCTGGAGCGCCGGCCCTACGAGGACTTTGGCCAGACCCTGGGCTACTGGGGCCTGCGCAGTGGCCCCTACCTGGTGTTGCCCCTGCTGGGCCCGTCCACGCTGCGTGACGCTGCCGGCCTGGCCCTGGATCTCAAGGATTCACCCAGCACCCGGGTGTTTCGCGAGACCCGCGACAAGAACGGCGCCACCGTGCTGCAGGCGCTCAACACCCGGGTCAGGCTGCTCAATGCCGGCCGGGTGCTGGACGACATCGCGCTCGACAAATACATCCTGCTGCGCGACGCCTACCTGGCGCGCCGCAAGAGCCTGATCTATGACGGTGATCCGCCCGACGACGACGCCGCGCCCGCGCCCTACAAGAGCCTGCTGAAATAAGCCAGCGGTGAACCGCCAGGCCGATTGCGGCGTTGAAGGGTGCTGGGCCAGCCTGGCCCGTACTGCACCGTCCCGAAAGGATGACCTGATGTTTCCAAGCTCGTTGCGAAGCTCGTTTCGACGTTCCCTGTTCTCGGCCCTGGCCCTGGGCACGCTGGCGCTGTCTAGCCCACTGCTGCGCGCCGAGCCTGTGGCCGCCGATGCCTTTGTACAAAGGGTGGCCGGCGAGGTGATCGACGCGGTCAAGGCCGACAAGGCCATCCAGGCCGGCGATGTCTCGCGCATCCGGGCCCTGGTGGATGCCAAGGTGATGCCGCATGTCAACTTCCAGCGCATGACCGCCAGCTCGGTGGGCCCGCAGTGGCGCAGCGCCACCCCTGACCAGCAAAAACGCATGCTGGTCGAGTTCCAAACCCTGATGGTCAATACCTACTCGGGCGCGCTCACCCAGGTCAAGGACCAGGCGGTGGTGGTCAAGCCGCTGCGCCCGGGCGCGGCCGACTCGAGCGATCTGGTGGTGCGCACCGAGGTGCGCGGCAAGGGTGACCCGATCCAGCTTGACTACCGGCTGGAGAAGGCCGGCGACGGCTGGAAGATCTTCGACGTCAATGTCGGCGGCTTCTGGCTGGTGGAGGCCTACAAGGGCCAGTTTGCCAAGGACCTGAGCAGCGGCGGTCTGGACGCACTGATCAGTCGCCTGGCTGAGAAGAACAAGTCGCTGGCCACGTCGGCCGCCAAGAACTGAGCCGGCTTGCTGCCAGCCCACCGCCTGCACCCGCCATGACCGCCATCGTCCTGCCGCCGCGTTTGACGATGTCCGAGGCCAGCGCCGAGCTGGCCCGGCTGCAGCCCCTGCTGGCGGCGGCTGACCCACCGGTGCTGGACGCCTCGGGCTTGCTGGCGCTCGACACCGCAGCGGTGGCCTTGCTGCTGGCCTGCCAGCGCCAGGCGGCGGCCGCCGGCCGCACGCTGCAGGTGGCCGGTGCCCCGGCCAAGCTGGGGCAATTGGCGCGGCTGTACGGGGTCGAATCCCTGCTGGGGCTGTAGCGGAGAAGTTCAACCCGCATCGGGTGCGTCGCGCTCAGGCAGGTTGTAACGCTTGGCGCGCAGGTTGCGCTTGATCTCCTGCAGCATCGGCCGCAGTGCGGGCCCCAGCCGCAGCGCCACACCGGTGGTCAGGATGTCGATGATCAGCAGGTGCAGCAGGCGCGACACCATCGGGCTGTAGCGGTCAAAGTCCTCGGGATGGTCGGCCGCCAAAAGCAACTGGTTGTGGCCTTGCGCAAACTGCGCCAGCGGTGACCCGCTGGCGGTGATCACGATCAGCGTGGCGCCCTTGCGGCGGGCGATGTCGGCGGCGTCCATCAGGTCGCGGCTGCGGCCCGAGTTGCTGATCACCACCGCGCAGTCGCCCGGCCCCAGCATGGTGGCGCTCATCACCTGCACATGGCCGTCGCTGCAGGCGATGGCGTTGACGCCCAGGCGGAAGAACTTGTGCTGGGCGTCCTGGGCCACGATGCCCGAGTTGCCCACGCCATAAAACTCGATGCGCCGGTGCTGCTGGCCGGCCAGGGTCAGCGCCGCGATCGCCAGCTCGAAGGCATGGCCGGCGGCGTTGTTGCGGTACTTCAGCAGCGCCGCCACGGCGTTGTCGACCACCTTGACGATCAGGTCAGCGGGCTTGTCGTCCTCGTCCACCGAGCGGTGCACAAAGGGCACGCCCTCGTTGACGGTGCCGGCCAGCTTCAGTTTGAAATCAGCCAGCCCGTCATAGCCCACGCTGCGGCAAAAGCGCACCACGGTCGGCTTGCTGACATGGGCGCGGTCGGCCAGCGCAGTCACCGGCGAGGTGGCAAAGCTGCGCGGGTCGGCCAGCAGCAGCTTGGCCACCCGTTGCTCGGCCGGCGGCAGCGCGGGGATGGAGGCTTTGATGCGGTCAAGCATCGGGTTTTACTGCTCTTCGTCCCAGGTGCAGCCGTCGCGCGCCACCATCGCACTCGATGCCGGCGGGCCCCAGGTGCCGGCGGCATAGGTGCGCGGGCCGTTGGGGTCGGCGGCCCAGGCGGTGAGGATGGGTTCGACCCAGCGCCAGGCCTGCTCTTGCTCGTCGCTGCGCACAAACAGGTTCAGCCGGCCGGCCAGCGCGTCCATCAGCAGACGCTCGTAGGCGCCCACCCGCTCGGTCTCGAAGGCCTTGTCGAAATCCAGGTCCAGGCTCACCGGGGCCAGCATCTCGCCCTGGGCGCTGCCCTTGGC
>JANLZT010000031.1:0-3870 GCA_031366465.1 Betaproteobacteria bacterium
CCGGCTGGATCCATGGCATCGTCGCGGCATGAAGGAGTTCCCCACCACGCTCAAGCACATCACCCTCTGGGCGCTGCTGGGCACGGCCGTGTTCCTGGCGGTGCAGGCCTGGCAGGCGCAGCAGCGGCAAAGCCAGTTCAGCGCCGAGGGCGGCGTGATCGAGCTGCGGCGCGGCGCGGACGGCCACTTCCACTGGCCCGGCACCGTCAACGGCGTGGCGGTGGAGTTTCTGGTCGACACCGGCGCCACCCGCAGCGCGCTGCCCCTGCCGCTGGCCCGGGCCGCCGGCCTGCGCGCCGAGAGCGCCGTGCAATCGTCCACCGCCGGCGGCACGGTGCAGGGCTGGAGCGGCCGGGCCGATCTGCAACTGCAGGGCGGCGTGCGGGTGCAGCGCATGCCGCTGACCGTGCTGCCCGCGCTGGGCTCGCCGCTGCTGGGCATGGACGTGCTGGGCAAGCTGCGCTTCAGCCAGGCCGACGGGGTTCTGCGGCTGCGCCCGCCCAGCGAATGACGTTGTATTGGCCGGCGCTCATTGCGCGGAGGGACCTGGCCGCGCTGGCCCGCCAGGGGGCTACCATGGCTGCACCGCTGCACACCGAAAGGACTTGCCATGACCGATTCCACCAACGCCTTTGCCAAGCTGGTGCCGGGCTTCGATTTCCTGCAGGGCCTGGTCAAGAACGCCGGCTCGGCGCTGCCCGGGGTGGGCCAGTGGATCGCGCCCACGCTCGACCCCGACGAGCTGGAAAAACGCATCAACGAGTTGCGCACCGTGCAGTACTGGCTGGAACAGAACGCCCGCCTGCTGGGTGCGTCGATCCAGGCCCTGGAGGTGCAACGCATGACGCTGTCGACCCTCAGGACCATGAATCTGTCGATGGGCGACCTGACCGAGTCGCTCAAGATCCGCCTGCCCACCGTCGCCCCGGCCGAGCCCGCGCCGGCTGCGGCGCCAGCGCCCAAGTCCTACTTTGCCGCCCCACCGCAGCCCGCGCCGCCCGCGCCCGCTGCAGCCGAGTCGGCCCCGGACAACCCCGCGCCGGCCAGCCCGCCCGGCGTGATCGATCCGATGCAGTGGTGGACAGCCTTGACCCAGCAGTTCAGCGAGCTGGCCGCCAAGGCCTTGAAGGACAGCCACACCGACGTCAACAGCAAGCTGGCCGGTAGCCTGGTCAAGCAGGGCCTGGAGGCTGCCAGCCAAACCCTCCAAAGCGCCGCCGCGATGCCTATGCAGGCCGCCAGCGCCGCCAGCAAGCGGGCCGCCCAAGCCGCCCCCAAGGCCGCCGCCACCAAACCGGCGGCCACCAAGCCCAAGCCGGCCCGGCCCGGCCGCTGACCCGCCCGGCGCCCGCCCGGCCATGCCCCGCTTCATCACCGCCCACGCCAGCCATCCGGACGCCCTGGGCGCGCTGGCCTTGGCGGCCGCGCAGATCGATGCCCAGCGCGCTGCGTTGGCGCCGCCGCTGGCCGCCACGCTGGGCTGGGCCTATTGGACTGATGCCCTGGCGCCGCAGGCCGAGGCCCTGTTGGCCGGCCTGCAGCAGCGTTGGCCGGGCCTGCACTGGGTGGGCAATACGGGCGTTGGCGTGATGGCCGGTGGCGTGGAATACATCGATGAGCCGGCGCTGGTGCTGATGCTCAGCGATCTGCCGCTGCAGCAGTTCCAGGTCTTCAATGGCCGCCTGCCACTGCCCACCGGGCGGGCCCACAGCGCGCTGGTGCATGCCGACCCCCACACCCATGACCTGGACGAGCTGATCACCGAGCTGGCCGGCCGCACCGCCAGTGGCTACCTGTTTGGCGGGCTGGCGGCGTCGCGCCAACGCTGTGTGCACCTGGCCGATGGCGTGTTCGAGGGCGGGCTGTCGGGCGTGGCCTTCGGGCCCGAGGTGCTGATGCTGTCGCGCGTCACCCAAGGCTGCCAGCCGCTGGGCCCGGCGCGCCGCATCACCCGCAGCGAGCGCAACCTGGTGCTGGCGCTGGACGATGAACCCGCGCTGCCGCTGCTGTTGGACGTGCTGGGCATCTCACTGCAGCGCCCGCAACAGGCGTTGGCGGCGCTGCGCAACACCCTGGTCGGCCTGACCGATGGTGACCACACCGCGCTGGCGGTGCCCGGCCGCGCGGGCGGCCAGTTTGGCGCCGACACCCGGGTGCGCCACCTGATCGGCCTTGATCCGGGGCGCCAGGGCATTGCGATTGCCGACCTCGCCGCCGCCGGCCAGCAACTGGCCTTTTGCCGGCGCGACGTGGCCGCCGCGCGGCGCGATCTGGTGCGCATCTGCACCGAGATCCGCGACGAGTTGGACGGCGATGCCGCGCCCGCTGCCCAGGGCGCCGGGCCGGTGCCGTCGCGCCTCGCCGGGGCGATCTATGTGTCCTGCTCGGGCCGGGGCGGGCCGCACTTTGGCGCCGCCCATGCCGAGGCCAGGATCGTGCAACACGCGCTGGGTGATGTGCCTTTGGTGGGTTTTTTTGCCGCCGGTGAGATCGCCCATCACCACCTCTACGGCTACACCGGCGTGCTGACCGTGTTCGCGGCGGCTTGATTGCAGCGCCCTGGGGTTCGGCTGATCGCCGTGGCCGCCACCCAAACCCACGGCACTGAGTGCTTACAGTGGCGCACTGATGCGAGGACCAGCCCAGTATGAACGCCCCCCTGCCGGCCGCCGCGCTGGACCCCCCCCACGCCGCCCCCAACCTCGCCCCCGGCATTGACCGCGCCACCCGCCAGGCCCAGGTGGTGGCCGCGCTGCAGGCCCTGCTGCCGGCGCATGCCCTGCTGTGGCAGCGCGAGGACACCGTGCCCTATGAGTGCGACGGCCTGACCGCCTACCGCGCCCTGCCGCTGGTGGTGGCCCTGCCCGAGACTTCAAGCCAGGTGGCCGCCGTGCTCAAGGCCTGCCATGCGCTGGGCGTGCCGGTGGTGGCGCGCGGCGCCGGCACCGGGCTGAGCGGTGGCGCCATGCCCCACCCGCTGGGGGTGGTGCTGTCGCTGGCCAAGTTCAACCGCATCGTCAAGCTCGACGCCCTGGCCCGCACGGCGGTGGTGCAGTGCGGCGTGCGCAACCTGGCCATCAGCGAGGCGGCGGCGCCGTTCGGCCTGTACTACGCGCCCGATCCATCCAGCCAGATCGCCTGCACCATCGGCGGCAATGTGGCCGAGAACTCGGGCGGCGTGCACTGCCTCAAATATGGCCTGACGCTGCACAACCTGCTCAAGGTGCGCGGCTTCACGGTCGAGGGCGAGGCCATCGAGTTCGGCGGCGATGCACTCGACGCGCCGGGCCTGGACCTGCTCAGCATCGTGGTCGGCAGCGAGGGCATGCTGGCCGTCACCACCGAGGTCACCGTCAAGCTCTGCCCCAAGCCGCAAGTGGCGCGCTGCATCATGGCCAGCTTCGACGACATCCGCAGCGCCGGCGATGCGGTGGCGGCGGTGATTGCCGCCGGCATCATCCCGGCCGGGCTGGAGATGATGGACAAGCCGATGACAGCCGCGGTCGAAGACTATGTGCATGCCGGCTACGACCTGGACGCCGCCGCCATCCTGCTGTGCGAGAGCGACGGCACGCCCGAGGAGGTGACTGAAGAGATCGAGCGCATGCAGGCGGTGTTGCTGGCCCACGGCGCCAGCCGCCTGGCGGTGAGTGAGAACGAGGCCCAGCGGCTGAGGTTCTGGAGCGGCCGCAAGAACGCCTTCCCAGCCAGCGGCCGCATCAGCCCCGACTACATGTGCATGGACTCGACCATCCCGCGTAAACGCTTAGCCGACATCCTGATCGCGATCGCGGCGATGGAGATCAAGTACCGCCTGCGCTGCTGCAATGTCTTCCATGCCGGCGATGGCAACCTGCACCCGCTGATCCT
>JANLZT010000088.1:0-11664 GCA_031366465.1 Betaproteobacteria bacterium
TCGGCCGCATGGCCGGCAAGATGCTGCAGGCTGGGCAGCGACGCGTGGCAGCCGGTGAAGCCGAAGTTCATCTGGCCGGCATAGCTCTCGCAAGTGATGTTGAGCGCCTGGCCGTGGGTGACGATGGACACCGGGTAGATCGACACCAGCTCCGCCCCGCGAAAGTACAGCGGCTTGTCGGGCCCGGGCACGTTGGAGATGGTGATGTTGAACATCGGCCGGATGCGCCCGCCCATGCCGCTGAGCAGGGTGACGATGGTCGGCGCCATCAGCAGCATGGTGTATTGCAGCATCGCCGCCCGGGGCAGCGCCTGCACATGGGCCTTGGCATGCTGCACCGACGCCTTGATGGTGCGCAGACGCTCGGCGTCGTCAGTCAGGTCGGTGCCCAGGGTGGCGACGATGAAGGTGATGGCATTGCCAGTGCCCTCGTCGTCCTTGGGCCGCACCGACACCGGGATGCCGGCGGTCAAGGGTTTGTCGGGCAAGTTGCCGCGCGCCAGCAAGAACTGGCGCAGCGCGCCGCCGCAGATCGCCAGCACCACGTCGTTGAGCGTGCATTGGGCGGCGCTGGCCAGGGCGCGCAGGCGCGCCATCGAGAACTGCTGGGTGGCAAAGCGCCGCTTCTCGCGCACCCGGCCGTTGAGCAGCGAGCGCGGCGCATCAAAGGGCACCGCCAGGCCCTCGCCCGGTGCGCCGATGCGCCGGATGATCTTGCCAAACGCAGCCAGCAACTGCGGCACCGAGCGGGCCTGGGCGCTCAGGCCCTGCAGCGCCGCTGCGGTGGCATTGGCGACCGTTGGCGCCGGGGCGCTGGCCGCGCGCAGCCGGGCCGGGCCGGCTGGACCGCCGCCGCCCGCCGCCCAGAACGGCGGCAAGGCCAGGCTCTTGACGGGGTCGGGCGACATCGCCCGCTCCAGCAGCTTCATGCCGCTGACACCGTCGATCAGCGAGTGGTGCATCTTGATGAACAGCGCAAAACGCTGGCCATCCAGCCCTTCGACGAGGGTGAATTCCCAGGGCGGGCGGCTCAGGTCGAGCGGCGTGCTCTGCAGGCGGCCGATCAGCTCGCCCAGCTCGCGCTCACCGCCCGGCCAGGGCAGCGCGGCATGGCGGACGTGGTATTCGAGGTCGATCTCGTCGTCCTCGACCCAGGCCGGCACCGGGTTCTTGTTGAAGGCCAGCTTCAAGCGCCGGTTCCAGGGCGCGGTGAAGTGGCGCTGGCTGCGAAAGTCAGCCATCAACTGGCGCATGAAATCCTGCGGCGCGCCCGCCGGCAACTTGAACTGCAACAAGCCGCCGACATGGTTGGGCGTGGCGCGCGACTCGGTGAACAGCCAGGCGGCGTCCAGCGGGTTCAGGCGGACGGCGCCGCTCATGCTGCGGTCTTGCGGGCCGGGGTTTTCTTGGCAGCCGGTTTGGCGGCCGGGCTGGCGGCCGCGCTGGCGTCAACTGCCGGCTTGGCCGCAGCCCGCTTCACAGCGGCCTTCTTTGCCGCAGCGGGCTTGGTGGCTACGGGCTTGGCAACTGAGGGCTTGGCGACCGCAGGCTTGCTGGCTGCGGATCTGGCCGCCGCCCGCTTGCGCGGCGTAGCCGGTGGCGCCGCGCTGCCGCCCTGCCAGGTCACGCGGGCCTTGCGCGCCAGGGTCACCACCCGGGCGATGTCTTCGTCGCTGTAGACCCCCTTCACGCCCGAGATCGCCGAAAGCTTCATGCCGTGGCGCAGGCCCAGCTTGTAGATCTCCTTGACCTTCTCCCACTCGGTGTCACGGCCGACCGTGAAGACCTCGAAGCGGCCTTCGAGTGCCAGCACGATGGTCTCGGCCAGGCAGGCGTAGATCACGTTGGGCGGCAGGCCAATGCTTTTCATGCCCCGCACCTTGGTCGGCAGCTCGATCTCCCCGGATTCGATCACCAGCACATCGGGCCGCTTGGCCACTTCCTCGGGCGGCAAATCGAGCGGGCGGGCCACATCGGTGATCACGCAGCCGGGCTTGACTTTGGTGATGTCGAGGATCTTCTTGCCCGCACCCGAGGTGGACGTGACGATCATGTCCATATCGCCCAGCAGCGCGTCATAGTCGGTGGCGCACACCACCTTGGCGTCCGGCGTGTCCAGCAGGATCGAGGCCTTGAGCTCGTCGAGCTTCTTCATGTCGCGCCCGGCGATCACCACCTCATCGAAGGCCATCGCCAACAGGCGCGCGCTGACCGAGCCTATCGACCCGGTGGCGCCGATCACCATGGTCTTGGCCTGCACCCGCTGGTCGCTCTTGCCGACATCGACCAGGCCCATGCGCCGCATCGCATCGGCCGCCGCCCACAGCGCACCCGACGCCGAGTAGCTGTTGCCGGTGGTAATCGGCAGGCGCGAGCGGCGCGCCACCGTGACCCCCGCATCACCCACCACCTTGGTGAAGGCGCCCAGGCCCATGATCTGCGCCCCCAGCTTCTCGGCGATGCGCGACGCATGCAGCAGGCGGCGGTAGGTGAACTCGGGGCTGCGCGCCATCATCTCCTTGGGCGTGCCGCCGACGGTGATGAGCCAGCCCTCGGCCTCGGCGCCGGTGGGCGAGATGATGTTTTCCATCTTGCAATACACCATCGGCGGCATGTGCGCGGCCAGGGTCTCGACCTTGTCCATCACGAACTTGGGCGTGTTCTTGGGGATCGGGAAGCCCTTTTTGATGAACTCCTGGCTGAGCGGGTGGATCACGAAGGCAAAGCGCCGGATATTGCGGAAATGCCCGGTCGGGTGCAGCAAGCGCGGGGTGATATCGAGCTCGTCCAGGATCTCGCCAAAGTCGTCGTCCGAGACCTGCTCGGGCGGCTTGCCGAGTGCGGCCAACATCATTGCTTCGAGCGTATTGACGCCCACCACCCTGTCAAACAGCTTGGGCGACACGTCGATCACCAAGTTGACCTTGCAGGCCTTGAAAAAAGCCAGGCGCTCGTCGTCCACCGCCGAGGTGATCAGGGTCTTGCCGGCCAGGTTGGCCGGGCTGCCCACAGCCTTGAGCTCGGCAAAAGTGCCGACCACCACATGCGACTTGGCCACCTCCGCCGCAATGCGATTGGCCTTGAAGCCGCCCAGCGCGGCCTCCAGCATCTCGCCCGGCTTGCCCGAGAGCATCCAGTCGCTGCCCTTGGCAAACAGCTCTAGCTGCGACAGCGAACCCAGCATGGCCGGGGCGCCGGTCTGGAACAAGGCGTCGGCAAAACTCAGGTTGGGGCTGTAGTCCGACAAGGCCACCGCCATGTCGTAGTTGCGCATGCCCGAGAGAAACAGCACCAGGTTGTTGTTGAAGTAGTGGCCCAGCCTGGCCTGCACATGGCGCACCGCCCTCACCTGCAGCAAGCGCCGCAGCGTGGCGCCGGTGGTGGCGGGCACCCGGGTGACGACATTGAGCAAGCGCGCGGTCTCGCGATTGACCACCGTGCGCAGGCCCACCTGGTAGTGGTCACCGATCTCGCCCAGGCCGATCGCATCGGCAGTGGCCTGGTGGCGGCGCATCAGCTCCCAGGCCTTGCCGGTGTCGTCGTCGGCGCCCAGCCGCTTGACCTGGAAGCGCTGGCCCAAAAAGTCGGTTTCGAACGAGAAATCCTGCCTGGACGGGCCCAGCGTGACGGTGACGACTTTTTTCATGGGAGGGTCTCCTGGTGTTGAGGCTCAGCCGGCGGTCTTGGCGGACCGGCGCTTGCGGGCGACGGCTTGGGGATCGGCCTTGGCAGCGGCCTTGGCAGCGGGCTGGGGCGCGGCCGCGCGGGCGGAGTTTCGGGCGGGGTTTCGGACGGGCGAGGGCTTGGCCTTGGCGGCTGGTGCGGCCACCGTCGGCGGCAGCACTTTGCGGATCAAGTCCTCGCAGCCGGCCTGGGTGAGGTAGCGCGGCACCGGGTAGCCGGTGTGGGCCTCATGGCAGGCGGCCTTGGCCAGCGCCGGGATGTCGGCCTCGCGCAGCGCGGCCAGGTGGCTGGGGATGCCCAGATCGCGGTTGAGCTGCTCAACGGCGGCGATGAACTTCTCAGCCAGATCATCTGCCGGCTCGTCGTCGCTGCCGACCCGCGCGCGCACCGCCAGTTGCGCCAAGCGGCCGATGATGGCCGGCGCCGAGAAGCGCAGCACATGGGGCAGCATGATGGCGTTGGCCAGGCCATGCGGGGTGTGGTAGCGGCCGCCGAACTGGTGGGCGATGGCATGCACATAGCCCACGTTAGCCCGGGTGAAAGCGATGCCGGCATAGGTGGACGCCAACAGCATCTTCTCGCGCGCTTGCAGGTCGCTGCCATGGCTGCAGGCGGTGCGCAGGTTCTCAAAAATCAGGCCCACGGCCGACAGCGCCATGCCGTCGGTGTAGGGCGTGGCCCAGTGGCCGACAAAGGATTCCACCGCATGGGTGAGTGCGTCGATGCCGGTGGCTGCGGTGATGTGCGGCGGCAGGCCGGTCATCAGGCTGGGGTCGAGCGCGGCCATCTTGGGCACCATGCGCGGGTCAACGATCACCAGTTTGCTGTGGCGGTCGGGGTCGGCGATCACGGCGGCCACCGTCACCTCTGAGCCGGTGCCGGCGGTGGTGGGCACGGCATAGATCGGCACCGGCGTGCGCAGGCCCTTGAAATAGCCGGCCAGCGAGCGCAGGGTCTTGCCGGGGTTGGCGATCGAGACCGAGATGGCCTTGGACGCGTCCATCGATGAGCCACCGCCAAAGGCCACGATGGCATCGCAGCCATGCTGGCGGTAGAAGGCGATGCCGCGCTCAATCAGCGGGATCGGCGCGTCGGGCGTGATCTCATCGAACACCACCCAGGGCGTGCCGCCGGCCGTGAGCGCATCGGTCAGGCCCTGCAGCAAGCCCAGCTTGGCGATCACCGCGTCGGTGACGATCAACACCTTGTGGTGGCCGAACCCGGCCACCGCCTGGCCCAGCCGGGCGCTGGACCCGGGCCCCACCAGCAAGGTGGGCTGCGGGATGGGCAGGAAGCGGATCAGCTTGCCGGCGCCTCTCATCAGGGCGCTCAGGCCAGCAGCGCGAGCCGGCGCGGGGATGAAATCGAGGTTCATGCGGGTCTCCGGAGGGTGCGGGCACTGGCGGCACCCGGGCCCAGGGTGAGCGCCACAGACGCACGCCGCCATTGTTGCCGCTGTCAGGGTGGGCAAATTAGACTGTGGCATCAGGATTACCCGCTGGCCGGTGGCGCTGGGCCGTTCTGCCCTGCTGGGGCTTGGGTTGTGGCGCGATGGCGGCCCACCATCAGGGCGCTATGAAGACGACATCAAGGCGCGACGGAGGCGCCATCCAACGCTGCCCCAATCGGAGATCAACGATCAGTTGATATATATTGATAAGTATAGTTATCTATGATTTGTTGTATATGACCGCCTCACCGCCCCACCCTCGCCCACCAAGCCCGCAGGCAAGCCTGCCCAAAGAGGTCGCAGACGGCATACCTGACGACATCTGCGCTGCAACACCAGCCCTGGCAGCCGCAACCCTGGGGCCCAACTTGCTGGGCGCACGCGACGATGCCCACGCCGTTGCACTCTGGCTGCAGGCGCGCGCCGGCAACGCACACACCCTGCGCGCCTACCGCCGCCGCGCCGAGCACCTGTTGCTGTGGTGCCTGCACGAGTGCCACATCGGCCTGACTGAGATGCGTGCGGCCGACTGCATGCGCTACCGGCAATGGCTGACAACGCTGGGCCGCCTGTCGCCCGCCGAATGGCAAGCCGCGGGCTGGCGCGTCGACACGCGCCATTGGCTGGCGTCGCACAAGGCGATCCGGCGTGACAGCCCCGACTGGAGGCCCTTTGATGGCCCGCTCTCGGCGGGCACCGTCACCCAGGAGCTGCGGGTGGTCAAGGCCCTGTTTGCCTATTTGCTCAGGGCCGGCTACCTGACCCACCAGGCTTGGAGCCAACAGGATCGAGCGGCCCAAGTGGCGCAAGTGCCCCAGCCGACCCCGCTGGCAGGCCACGATGGCCACCCCGTCAGGCGGTATGCTGAACGCAGCCTTGACAGCGCGCAATGGGCCTGGCTGATCGATGGCATCGCCCCCAACGGCGATGACCGCGAGGCCCGCCTGGCGGTGGTCCTGTGGCTGGGTTACGCCTGCGGCCTGCGGGCAGCCGAGATGCTGTCGCTGACCCTGGGCAGCCTGCAGCCCCATCCAGGCGGTTGGCACCTGCAAGTCTTGGGCAGAAGCGGCAAGTGGCGCAGTGTGCCTTTGCCCACCGCGGCCCGCGATGCGGTGCTGGTCTATCTGGCCAAGGTCGGCATTGGTCAGCCCGACATCCTGCAAGCGGCTGGTGACATGCGCGATGGAGACAGCATCAACAGCGACAGCCTGGGCCACAGCCCCCTGCTGCGCGCCCAGCGTGGCCGGCGCAGCCTGGGCCGCCAGGCGCCAAGTTCGCCACTGCGCTACAGCACCCTGTATACCTGCCTGAAGGCCTACCTGGCTCGCCGCGCTGACGCGCTGGACGCCCACGACGCACTGGCAGCTGCCAAGTTGCGTCTGGCCTCAACCCACTGGCTGCGCCACACCTGCGCCAGCCTGGCCTTGCGCAGCGGAGTGACCATGGCCGCAGTGCAACAAGTCCTGGGCCATGCCAGTATGCAGTCCACGTCTCAATACCTCCCGGCCCTGCAAGACCCGCTGCAAACCGCCATGGCCAGCTTCACAGCATTGAGCCAGGCAAGGCCTTGAGCCAGGCGGTTGGACGGTCCAACCCCCCGGCTCAAGCCTTGGCCAAGGCGTCAGGTGAGTGTTTTCGGGACCGGCCTTAACCCGCCCTGCCCTGCCCGGCCAGAAACTGTTCAAGCGCCGCCGCCAAGGCCCGACGCCTGCCTTCGTCCAAGGTCTCGGCAAATTGCACCACGGTATGCCCGGCGGCATCGCTGGCGATCACCGCCACAGCTTTGCCAGCCACCCGCAGCGTGATGTCAGGCAAGGGCCGGAACTGTGGCGCCGCCGATGGCGCCGGTTCGGCCGCCACCAAAGCCTCGAAAATCTGCCTGGGGCTGCGCTTGTCCCCCTGGGTCTTGAGCGAACGGGCACGCAGCACCAGCCCCTCGGGGTCGCGTTGCTGGGCATCGCCCAGGGGCTTGGCCCATCGGTACTGCAGGTCCAGCGGCGAGCGGAAGGCCTGCACCACCGCCAGCGGCAACCGCGCCAGCGACAAGGCCTTGCCAATATCACCCAGGTCACGCCCGATGGCCGCGGCCAGTTGGCGGTTGGACGGATACAGGCCCTGGTCGAGCGCCCGGGCATACATGGCGCCCTGCTCCCAGGCCGACAAATCCTTGCGCGAGCGATTCTCACGCTCCATCTGCACAAACATCTGCTGTTCGGGCAAGTCCTCGACCATCGCCGACACCGGCAGGCCAAGCTCCAGGCAGGCCCGGTGGCGGCGGTGCCCGAAAACAATCTCGTAGCCAGGCTGCCCGCTGGGCGCAGTGCTCACCATGTTGATCGCAGCGGCCTCACCCCCCCGGGAGTTGGACGGTCCAACCCCCGCCAATCCGCCCGGCATCGGCCGCACCTTGATGGGCTGCACATTGCCGCCAGCCGCCGCGATCTCGACCTTGAACGCCAGGAAGGCGGCATCCTGGTAGCTGTGCTCGTGACGGTTGGACCAGGCCGAAACCTGGATCAGCCGAGGATCGAGACGGCGCACCGGCAGGGCACCGTCAAAGCCCGCCAGGCGCTCCCGCAAAGACTCCGCTTCGCGCACCGCCGCCGACTGCGCGGACATGAACTGCAGCATCGAACCCGGCGCGGTCTTGGCCCGACTGGCATCGGCATCGGCTGGCGCAGCATCCTCACCCAGTGCCAAACCAGTGGGCGAAGCCGTGCCAGCCGGTGCTGGCCTCGCGGCCGGCGGCAGTTGGATCAAACCGGCTTTCTCAAGCAATCTCTTGGCCATGGTCGAAGCCCCCTTCAAAGGCCGCGCGCGGCAGCGGCTTGCTGCTGCCAGACCGACCGGATTGACCCTTCGATGTGCGACACAAAGGTGTCATAGGCATCGCGTGCACGCTTGAAGGTGCGGGCATTGCCGTCGTAGCGCGAGATGTCGTAGACCGTGCCGAACTCGACGCTGGAGGTGGCGGTGACCGCCGTCTTGGGGATCTCCACAGGCAGCACCTTCTCGGCATAGGTCTGACCAATCCACTGCCGCACGATGTTGCTGGCAGCGTCGCTGGAATCCACCCGGGCCAGCAGCACATGGATGAAATCAAAGGCCTTGCTCAAGCCCCGCTTGGTGATCAACTCGTTGGTCAAATCGGCAAACAGGCTCCAAAACTGCGAGGCCGACGCAAAATCCAGCGCATTGGGTGGCAGCGGCATGATGATGCCGTTGGACGCCATGAAGGCATTGATGGTGGTGTAGGACAGGGCAGGGGGGGTGTCGATGACGATCACGTCGTAGTCGGCCCGCACATCGTCGATGCCCAAATCCAGCACCCGCCAGAATTCGAAGCCGGGCTCCTGGGTCTGGCGCGCTGGCAACGCAAACTCCGCACCGAACAGCACTGGCGCGGCGGCCACCAGGTCGATGCCATCCCAGTAGGTGGGCCGGATCGCATAGCGGATCGAGGTCTCCGAGCCCATCGCCAGCGGCAGGATGGTGTCGTGCTCTTCCACCTCGGTGTCGGGCAGGATGCCAAAGAGCGTGGTCAGCGAGCCCTGTGGGTCGGTGTCGATCACCAGCACCTTGTGGCCCAGCAGAGTCAGGCCCTGCGCCAGGGTCACCGCCGTGGTGGTCTTGGACACGCCGCCCTTGAAGTTGCCGATGGCAATCGTCACCGCCTCGGCGCCAGCCGGACGCAGGCCATCGCGCCGGTATTCGCGGATCCAGCGGCGGGCTTGTTCCAGGCTGAATTCGCGCCGGCTGCCCGAGCTGTTGAGCCGCCCGGCGGGCAAGTCACCGCGGCTCATGCGGTGGCTGAGCGAGCCCTTCTCGATCCCGCACATCGCCGCCAGCTGGCTGAGGTTGAAAATCGGCGGCACCTTGCGCGCGGTGGGCGCCAACATCGCGCTGCGGATCTCGTTCATCATTGCCGCCGCGCGCTCGGCCTGCTCGGCAATGCCGGCCAGGGTGATGGGTTTGGGGGGCTTGATCGTGATGGGTTCCAACGCATAGCTCCAGGTTGTACGGCTAGCGCAGCTTTAACATCCAGCGCGCCGACAGCCTGCATTCTGTCAAGTGTGGGCCTGGGTGCAAAGCGGAACTTCGCTTTTTTACGGCGTATGGATTGGCCTTGTTCGCCGAAATCCTGCGCGGCGCATTTGGAGATTTCAATCTCCTTCAATCTCTTCAATACCTTTAGGCCGCTGAAACTTCTTTTGAATCAATGGCTTGGATTCGCTGACATGCGTGAATTCGGGACCAAGTGGAGAGTTTTCAGGGCCTTTGCGCAGGGATACGGGACGCAACATGCAGGCTCGCGGGGGCATTGGTGAGTGGATGCAGGGTGCGCTCAGCCAGCCGACATACCTCCGTGGCGGCGTCGAGCCGCCGGGGCGCTGTGTTCCGCGAATGTCCCCCGTCGTCGGCCTGCGGCCTCCTCCTCCTTTATTTCGCGGAACACAGCGTCCCACCGTCTCAACGCGGCACCGCCGCAGATGCTCGTGGGTTTTTCTCTGACCGGTCCAGCGCCAGCCGCCGCAAGAGGTGAGAGTTTTCAGGAAACGTCGACCCCGTTCACCCTTAAATCCAGCCCACTTCACATGAGAGTTTTCAGGAGCGGAATCAAAGGACAAGCCGAAACCATCAGGTGAGTTCAGGTTTCACATCAAGCGCCGGCTGCGCTAGCATCAAGGCATGGACCTGATCCCCGACGCCGACGCCGATGCTGCTGCTGCGCTACTGCCGCCGCCACGCCGTCCCCGTCGGGCGACATCCGCCCATTCCGGCAACGGCCCCGAGCCCCTGCTGCGCAAGCCCGTCAACACCCTGGCGATCGTGCCCAAGTCGCACAAAATCACGTCGCTGGGCCGCAAGAGCTACAACGTGCTGTTGCACGAGGCGCAGGAGCAGGGGCTGGACAAGGCGGTGTTCCAGGCGCCGCTGGAACGCATCATCCGGGGCGTTGATTTCGATTCCAACGACCAGGCGCTGATCAAGAAGCATCTGCGCTCGATGGTCTCCACCACGGTGGAGTGGCAATCCCCCACCACCGGTGAGGGGGCCTCATGGAATGTCAGCGGCCTGCTGGCCCATGCCCGGCTCAGCAAACTGCGCGGCCAGGTCTGGGTGGAGTGGTCATATGCCGTCAATTTGAAGCAAGAACTGCTTGAACCCACGGTGTTTGCGCGCCTGTCGCTGGAGATCATCTCCCAGCTGCGCTCGCACGCCGGCATTGCGCTCTACGAGATCTGCTCGCGCTACAAGGACATCGGCCGCACCTCGCGCCAAGCCTGGAGCTGGTGGCGTCCGGTGCTCAGTGGCCGGCCCGAGACCGAGAAGACCGCCCGGCTGGAATACCGCATCTTCAAGCGCGACACCTTGAAGCCGGCGGTGGCCGAGGTCAATGCCGTCACTGATCTCGAGATCGAGCTGGTCGAGCACAAGGCCGGGCGATTCATTGATGAGCTGCAATTCCTGATCCGCCGCAAGCCGCAGGCCCAATTGCCGCTGCGCCTGCCCAGCGAGCCGGTGGATTTGACGCTGATAGCGCGCGCCCAGGCCCTTGGGGTGGACGACGCGCGCGCCGAGGAGTTGGCCGACGCCCATGGCAGCGAGGCCCTGCGCCAGGGCCTGGAGGCCCTGCAACGCCGGGCAGCCAGCGCCTTCCCCGAGCCTCTGCGCGACCCTTACCGCTACTTGAAGGCCTTGATGCCGGGTGGTGGCGGCGGACGGGCGGGGCAGGGCGCCGACGCCGCGCTGGTGGTGCGCGAACCCGGGCCTGCAGGCAGCTTGGGCGCCAACCCGCCGTCGGCGGCCGCCAGCAACCCGCGCTCGCCAGGGCCAGTGGCCGGCCCGGTCGAGCAGCGCCGCCAGGCGCTTTGGGCGGCGGCCTGGCTGCGCCGCCGCCACGAGCAAGTCAGTGCCGACATTGCCCGTCTGCCAGCCGACGAGCAGGCCCGTTTGTGCGAGTTGCTGGCCGAGGACATGGCGGCTCGCCAGGTGCATCCGTCGATCCGCAAGCGCCTGCAGGCCAGTGGCTGGCAACACCCGATGGTGCTGCACGACATGCTGCGCTTTTATGCCCGCGGTGCGATCGGTGAGCACTGGGACCAGCCCACCCCCGAGCAGTTGTTGGCGGTGGCCGCGCAACTGGGGGATGTTGAGCCGGGGGCTGGGCGTTTGGCGTAGAGGTCGGTGGCTGCATGCGCCGTTGATTTGAAGGTCGCTTGTGGGTTCGTTGCGGTCCTTGCGAAAGACCTCTTTGTCGGTCAGCGCTTAGAACCCGGTTGGCGTCTGAGCGAGGCCGGGGGCACCCGGGAGCCCGGTGCAGGTCAGCGCGGGTCGGTGACGTTCTCGACACGACCTCGGCAGGCAGTTGACACCGGTGGGGGCCCCCACCACTGTTGCGCCCACCCAGCGCGCCCGGTGCGCGGCGCAGCGACGGACGGGACGCCCCGACCGCCGGCGACGCCGCGCGACGACCCCCTGGCACCCGACCCTTGCGAGGAAGGCTCCCCATGGCAGCGCACGGACGA
>JANLZT010000103.1:0-2552 GCA_031366465.1 Betaproteobacteria bacterium
CGCAAGCGGGTCTGATCAAGCGGCCTGCGGCGGGCGATCCAACCAGGGCACTTCGGTGCCCTTTTTGTTGGCTGCGGCGCGCCAAAGCTCACCGCTGCCGCAGTGCTACCGTGAAGCCATGAGTTTCGATTTCGACGCGGCAGTGCAAGCGCCGCACCGCATGCAGCCCGGGCTGCGCCGGCTGGCGCCCGGTGCGTGCCAGCTCAGCCCGTCGGTGGCGCCGCAGCGCGGCGTGGCCCGCCATCTGCGCGAAAAGCTGGCGGTGCTGGGGGCCTTCCCGGCGCAGGCGCTGCTGTGCGCACCAGGTTTTGACGCCCTGCCGGCGCTGGCCGCGCTGGCGGCCTGGGCGGCCACCGAGCATCCGCAGGCCTTCGTGGTGGATGGTGAGCGCTGGCACGCCCCCTGGCTGGGCTGGGCCCTGGACGCCGGCCTGCAGCCGCAGGAAACCGCCAGCGGCTGGCCCGAGATCGGCACGCTGCTGCGGCAGTTGCCGCCGTGCTGGCGCCGCACCGCGCTGCTGTCGCTGGCCTTCGAGGAGGACTTTGCGATCCTCGACGCCGGCACCGGCAGCCTGCCCTGGCTGGCGGTGGCGCTGCCGTCGATGTGGGCGCCCGAAGCCAAGCTCGGCCGAAGCTTTGCCGAGGTGCATGCCCCGGTGGCCGACAGCCAACTGATCCAGGGTGCCGCGCCGCAACTGCTCCAACTGGTGACCCAGGGCGGGCGCTGGGAGCGCTTTGTCTGGACCCTCAGCCCCCACCCGCGCCTGCATGCCCACCCCCAGCGGGTGGACCCGGCGCGCTGGCCGACCGGGCTGGCCGACGACGCGCTGGCGGCCCAGACCTGGTGGCGCAGCGAGCGCCAGACCTTCATCCCGGTGCCGCCGGCAGACCTCGCCGACCCCGCCTGTCCTGCCGGGCGGCAGGCGGTGTTCACGATCAATGTGCAGGTGACGCCGCTGGTAAGCGCCTTGAGCGGCCCGGCGCAGGCCGCACAGGTGCATGCCGCGCTGCTGTCGATGAGCGATGCGGTGCTGGCCTACCGCGGGCTGGGCAGCGCGCGCCCGCCGCTGCTGCGCTGGCTGGCCCGGCAGGCCGGCGCCAGCCTGGCGCGCCCCGCATGAGCTGGGGGCCGGTGCTGCCGGCTGGCCCTGACTTCAGGCCAGAAGCTGAGCGCGGCGCGGCGGCTTTGGCCGCCCACCAGCTCCTGGGTGGCAACCAATTGCCCGGGCGCTGGGCCGGACGCTCAAGCTTCGTGGTGCTGGAAACCGGCTTCGGCCTGGGCCACAACTTTCTCGCCACCTGGGCCGCCTGGCAGCAAGATGCGCGGCGCTGCGACCGCCTGGTCTACCTGGGCATCACCCGCCACCCGCCAGCACCGGCCGAGCTGCACCACGCGCATGCCGGCACGCCGCTGGCGGTGCTGGCCAGCCGGCTGCCTCAATGTTCGCCCTGGCCCACGCCCGACCTGCACTGCCTGGGCTTCGACGGCGGCCGGGTCCGCCTGTTGCTGGCCTGCGGCGACGTGGCCCAGGTGCTGCCCGAGCTGGTGGCCCAGGTCGATGCTTTCTACCTGGTCGCTTATGAGTCGTCACCCACACCCGGCACCTGGGGCCCACGCGCCCTGCGCAGCCTGCACCGGCTGGCAGCCCCGGGCGCCACGCTGGCCGCATGCGCGCTGCCCACCGAGCTGTGCCAGGGCCTGCAAGCAGCCGGCTTCGAATTGAGCCAGGCATCCGGCCAGCCACACCAGCCCGCGATCACGCTGGCGCGCTTTGCCCCCCGCGTTCTGGCACAGCCGCCACCCGGCCGGCAGCCGCTGCGGCTGGCCAGCCCACAGCGCCCAAAGGTGGCGGTGATCGGCGCTGGCCTGGCCGGTGCGGCGGTGGCGCGCGCGCTGGCCGGCCAGGGCGTGGCCGTGCAGGTGTTTGACCGCCAGCCGGCGGCGGCGGGTGAGACCTCGGGCAATGCCGGTGGCCTGTTCCACGGCATCGTCCACGGCCACGACGGCCCGCATGCCCGCTGGCTGCGCGCCGCCGCGCTGCACACCGAGCGGGTGCTGCGGCCGCTGATCGAGGCCGGCCGGGTGCCCGGCAACCTCGCCGGGCTGTTGCGCGGCGAGCAGGCCTTGAGCGCTGGCGGGATGGCCGCGCTGCTGCAGCGCCAGGGCCTGCCCGCAGGCTACGCCCAGGCCCGCGCGGACGCCCTGCCGGGTGGCGGCAGCGCCTGGTTCTACCCGGGCGGCGGCTGGGTGGCACCGGCGGCACTGTGCGCAGCCTGGCTGGCCGATGCCGGCATCCAGCCCCACTACCGCACAGCGGTGCTGGGGCTGCAGACAGCCGCTGGCCGCTGGCGCCTGCTGGGGGCTGAGAACCACTGCCTGGCCGAGGTCGACGCGGTGGTGCTGTGCAATGCCGCCGATGCGGCCCGCCTGGCCGGCGGCGCGGGCTGGCCGCTGCAAACCCTGCGCGGCCAGACCACGCTGCTGCCGGCCGCCACGCCCGGTCTGCCGGTGCTGCCCTGGCTGTCCATCCCCATTGCCGACGGCGGCTACGC
>JANLZT010000105.1:0-8527 GCA_031366465.1 Betaproteobacteria bacterium
ACGACGTAACAGATCGTACAGCGTCGGCCGGCTGACTCCTAGCAGGTCGCTGGCCTTGGCGACGTTGCCATTGGTCCGGGACAGCGCAGTGACCACCGCCGTGCGCTCAGCGGCCTCGCGCACAGCGCGCAGATCGAGGTCGCTGGCGGCGGGGGTGCCGGTGGCCGCGCCGTCGACCGAGGGCTCTGGGGACGGCGGCAGGCCCAGATCGTCGCAACCCAGGCGCAAACCGTCGGCCATGATGGCGGCGCGGCGGATGGTGTTCATCAGCTCGCGGACATTGCCTGGCCAATCGTTGAGCTCGATCGCGCGCAGGGCCTCGTCCGAGAAGGCCATGTTGGCCCGGCGTTGTTCCAGCCCGAAGCGCCGCAGAAATGCGTGCGCCAGCAACACCGCATCGCCCACCCGATTTCTGAGTGCCGGGATCTCGACCACGATCTCGGCCAGGCGGTAATACAGGTCCTCGCGAAACTGCCCTTCGGTGATGCGCGCCTTGAGGTTCTGGTGAGTGGCACACACCACCCGCACGTCCACCGCAATCTCCTGCCGGCCACCAATGCGCTCGATCTTTCGCTCTTGCAGAAAGCGCAGCAATTTGGCTTGCAGCGAGTGCGGAAGGTCACCGATTTCATCGAGCATCAGGGTGCCGCCACTGGCCGTCTCGATCTTGCCCACGGTGGTCTTGGACGCGCCCGTGAACGCGCCCTTCTCGTGGCCAAAAAGCTCGCTTTCCAGCAGGGCCTCGGGGATTGCCGCGCAGTTGATGGCCACGAACTTGCCCGGACGCTTCGAGGCCTGGTGCAGGCTTTGGGCCAGCACCTCCTTGCCGGTGCCGCTCTCGCCCAGCAGCATCACGGTGGCGTCGCTGCGCGCCACCTTCTCGATCATGCGGCCGATGCGCAACATCTCGGGGTCACGGGTGATGAGGGCGCCCAGTGCAACCGGTTGGTTCAATTGCTGCAGCCGCCGGTTCTCGGCTTGCAGGTCAAACAGGCGGAAGGCCCGGTCGATGGTCAGGCCCAGCAACTCGGGCTCAAAGGGCTTGGCCAGGAAATCGTAAGCACCCAGCGCGATGGCGCGCAGCGCATTGGCCTGGTCGTTCTGGCCGGTCAGCACGATGACCTTCACGTTGGCGTCCAGCTCCAGCATCTGCTCGAGCAGCCGAAAGCCTTCGCCGACCGAGTCGGCGTCGGGCGGCAGGCCCAGATCCATGGTGACCACCGCCGGCTGATGGCGCCGGAATTGCACCAGGGCAGACTCGCGGTCACTGGCGGTGACCGAATCAAACTGATCGAGTGACCACTTGATTTGTTTTTGCAATGCCAGATCGTCTTCAACGATCAGCAATGGCGCGGATTGCGACATCGTCAGACTCTCCCGGCGATATGCAGATCAGACCCCGAACGCAGGTCGAACAAGGGCAGCAAGATGGTGACCAGGGTGCCTTTGCCCACCTCGCTGTTGACGTCAATGCTGCCACCCAGCTCTTTGACATACGAGAAGCTCTCGTGCGAGCCAATACCCATGCCACTGGTCTTGGTGGAATTGAAGGGTCGAAACAAGCGGTTCTGCACAAACTCCTGGGTCATCCCGGCGCCGGTGTCGCCCACCAGCACCATCACGCGGCCCACCGATTGGCTGAGGCGGACCCAGACCTTGCCGGACAGCGGCGTGGCGTCCAGCGCGTTCTGGACCACATGGCCGATGACGCGCTCCAGCCGGTCTTCATGGCCGCGGGTGGCCACCCGGTCAATGATCTCCAGCTGTAACTGGCGCCCGCGCTGCCCGGCGGATTGATCGATGCGTTGCAACAAGGGCGCGAGTTCAACGCCTGAGGCATGGCCGGCGGGCCGCGCACCTTCGCGCAGTTGCAGCATCATCTGGCGCATCTTGTCCAATGAGTTCTCAACGGTGCTCAACATGTCTTGCTGGAACTCCGGATTGTCCTTGTGCCGTTCGGCGTTTTTCATCATGAGCGACAGCTGGGTGACGATGTTCTTGAGATCGTGGACGACAAAGGCAGACATGCGATTGAATGCATCGAACTTTCGGGCCTCCAGAAGTGCTTCGGTGGCATACATCTGCGCCAGGAAACCTGCCGCCTGGCGCGCCGCCGTCTTGAGCAGGTCTCGCACCTCCCAATCCAAGCTTATGACCGTGCGCGGTTTGGCCAACATCACAAAACCCAGCAATTCGTCGCCCATCAGCAAGGGCACCACCAGCCAAATCGTGGTGGCGTCCAGCAGCCAGGCGGGCAGTTGCCGATGAACCTCGCTGTGTTCGGCCTGGCGGCGTGCGTCTGACAAGTCCAGGATCCATTCGCGCTCCCGCATCAACTGGCAAAGTGGCGAGTCAAGGGCGATGCGCTCGGTCATCGCCGGTGTGTTCCAGCGCACCGCCTGGGCGAATTGAACATCCCCCTGTGACTTGATCCACAGGCTGCCTGCCGGGCACTCGACCATGTCGGCCAGGCCCCGCACCACCAGCCCGCCGACATCCTCGGGCGCGCACTTGGACGACAGCATGCTGGTGAAGCGCAGCCACTCCAGCCGGTAGTCGTAGCGGTAGCTGAAGAAATGCTTGTTCAACGACACCCGCAAACGGGCCCGCAGCGCACCGGACAACATCAGCAGCAACAGCAAGCCCAGCGCCACAAAGCCCAGTGCCACCTGCAGCGCCCCGCCCCAGCTGCCGCCAAAGTACTTGACGTAATAACCCACACCGGCCACGAACAGCAAATAGGTGCCGATCAACAGCAACGAGGCCGAATAAAAGGCGGCGGTCTTGGACACCTGCACCCGCGCCAGCCACTTGGCGTCGCGACGTGAGGCCATCAACAACAGCGGCGTGACCAGGGCATGCACCAATGCACGCGCATCGAGGGTGTCTGGATCAAACTCGCCGAACATCAAGGCATGCGAGAAATGATAGACATCGAACACAAACAAGCCGCCCAAACCCAGGCAAAGGGGCTTGGCGCCCCAGAGTGATTTGGCAACCTGGTTGCGGAACACCTGCTCGACCAACAGCAGGCCCAGCACGGCCCAGGCCAGTTGGCAGGCCACCAGTGCCTTGGCCGCAGCCGGGTCTGGAAGGTCTGACAGGCCCAGGTAGAGATTCAGGGCCAGCCCGGTAGCTGACAGCACGACCACCGGCAGCAAACCCCAGCCAGCCCGACCGGCGCGCTGGGCGTCCAGCGCCGGCCGCAACAGAACCCACAAAAATGTGGCCCAGGCCGCGTAGCGAAAATGATCGAAGGAGATCGCAAGGTGGCGGAACAACACCTTGGTCGATCCCAGGTCGGCCAGCCCGGCCAACCCCCAGAACACCGACATCGCCACCGCCAGCAGCAAACACAGGGCCGCAGCCTCGATCGGCGGCTTGAGCATGCCGATGCGCAACAAAAAGGCCGCATAACCGGCGTACAGGGTGGCCACCAGCAAAAAGCCCAGCAGCGACAGGCCCCAGGCAAAGCCGCTGGTCATGGCAATGTTCTCAGGCCACATCAAGCAGGCATCAGGCGGCGCGCACCGCGCCAACTTGCCGGCAAATGGGGCGGGCCCCAGGCATCGTCGCAGGCCCCTGCAGGCTGGCTTGGCATGGGCCCCGTCAACGCGCGCCTTTGCCTGTCAACACCACGCCCACAGTCTCGAACAGGATCACGCAGTCCAGGAACAAGCTGTGGTTCTTGACGTAGTACAGGTCGTACTGCAGTTTTTCCTGGGAATCCTCGATGGTCGAGCCATATTGGTAGCGCACCTGGGCCCAACCCGTGACGCCGGGTTTGATGCTGTGACGCACGGCGTAATACGGAATCTCATTGGTCAATTGCTCGACAAAAAACGGCCGCTCGGGCCGCGGTCCGACCAGGCTCATGTCGCCAGACAACACATTGAACAGCTGCGGCAACTCATCAATGCGCAAGCGCCGGATGATGTTGCCAACCCGGGTGACCCGGTCATCCTTGGCCGCCGCCCACCGCGGCTTGCCGTCTTTTTCGGCATCGGTGCGCATGCTGCGGAACTTGCTGACCTTGAAGACCGCGTTGTTGGCGCCCACCCGTTCTTGCCGGTAAAAAATCGGGCCCTGGCTTTCCAGCTTGATCGCCAGCGCCGTCAGCAGCATCAGCGGCGACGACAACAAGATCAACAGCAAAGAGCAAACAATGTCAAAGACGCGCTTGACGGCAGTGCGGTAAAAACCCTGGTTGAAGCCATCGCCAAACACCAGCCAGCCGGCATTGACAAAATCCACCCGGATCTGGCCCAGCATCCGCTCAAAATAAGTGGTGATGTCGAAAACCCGAACCCCGGCCAATTTGCAATCGAGCAGTTCGCGCAGCGGCATGCTGCCACTGCGACGCTCGGTCAGGGCGACGATGATTTCATCGACATTCATGCGCTTGGCGGTCTGGGTCAGTGACAGCCCGGAGCGCACGCACTCGGCCTCGGGCACCGAGATCTGTTTCTCGGTGGGGCCCGGGAAATAACCCACGATGGTGGCCAGCGGATCGGCCGAGCGCAAGGTATGGCCGACCATTTGCGCGGCCGGCCCCGAGCCGAAAACCAGCACCCGGGACCCGGCCCGAGATTTGGTTGCCCAGTGGCCCATCACCACCCGCCGCAAAATCAAGGCCGCAATCACCAGCATCGCCGAAGTGCGGATCGCGTCGATATTGCCAAAGCCGACCGGCAACAGGCTGAGAATCTGGTAGGCCAGCACCGACCCCAACGCCATTGCCAGCAACGCGCGGGCCGACGACTCACCCACCGACCACTCCTGGGCGCGCTGGTAGAGACCCGAGGCACTGTTGATGACGAAAAGGCCCGCCGCCAAGGTCACCACCTGGGCGCTGGCCATGGGCAAGGCCAGGCGCAAGCTCTCGGCCTGGACCAGGATGACACTGGCCAAGGCCAGCACCGACAGCAGCAGATCGAAAAAAATCCGCCGCAAGGTCCAGGCGTGGAAGTAGTGGTTGAACAACCTGATCATGTCAATCTCTCCAAACCTGCACCGGCGCTAGCGGCGCGGCTGGCAAGCATCACGAACCAGCCCAGCCCGCCGAATGATCGGCACCCTGGCCCCGCTGTTGGGGTGGGGTGCGGCAATCTCCACCGATCACTGTAGCCCTGCCGGCGGCCTGACCAGGCGCAGGCCCATCGAGCCCGCTGTTGAATCCCGAGACCGATATCACGCCCCTTTGTCATTGTTGCACCTTGGCCGCCGGCAGAGTGGCGCCAGAGCTTGCGCGACCCCCCCGGTTCGCGGGACGCTGGCGGTGGCAGTTAGTGGGCCGCCGGGCTTGCCACCTGCTGCGCAGCCGTGCCCTGGGGTGCCGAGACGGCCGCCAAGGCCGGTGCCGCAGTGGCCACCGCAGCCGCTGGCACCAGCGCCAGATCGGCATGAGTGCGGCCTGAATGCAGGGCCTCGACGCACTGGCACCATGCCTTGTCGGGGTCGGGCACCCGAAAGCCGTAGTACTCGACGCCAGCGGCCACACAGCGCCGCACCGCCGTGGCCACCACCCTGGCGGTTTCATGCTCGCCCAGCTCGATCTCGACCAGCCCGCAGGTGCCCTCGGGCAAGGGCGCATCGGTCTCGGCCTGAAAGCCGTTGAGTGACATTTCGATCACCTGCAGCCGGTAGGTCAGGCGCGCCCCATAGGACGCCACCCGCAGCCGCGCGGGGCAGCGGATCGAGAAGCGCTGGTGTTCACGCAAGGCCAGGTTGGCGCCAGCCCCGGCGGGCGGCGCCGGCAGGACAGTGGCGTAGCTCTGGTGGTCATAGATCGACTTCAGCAGCAGGCGCTTGCGGTCATCGAGGCCAGCAAATACCTGGGTGCGCCGGTTGAAGAAATAATCCATCATCGCCGGCGTCAAGACAGGGTCATTGGTGGTGAAAAAGCGCCGACTCGGTGCCACGATATTGGGCAGCCGACAGCGCATAAAGTACTGCGCCAAATTCTTGCGTGGCCGCTTGGCGCCGTAAACCCGCTCAAAAGTCTCGGCGGCTTGGATCAAATCGAGTGAGGCCCCGACCGCCGGCGCGCCATTGGCAAAATCGTAGTTGTTGACAACATGGGCCTGCAGGCGCTCAAAAAACAGCAGCGATTCATACAACTCGATCTTGTTGGGGTTGACGGCGATGACGATGTGGCGGGTGTCAAAATAAGCCTGGCAATACTCGTACATGAACTTCATCAACGGGAACAGGATACTGCCGCCGGTTTTGCGGAAGTTGGGGTCGATCGCCAGCGCCGATATCTCGGCGATCTTGCCGGTGCGTGCGCGCACCTGCGCCAGATTGAACACCGATTGCAGTGGAAACCCAAACACCCCTTCGCGGATCATCGATATCGTGCCCACCACCCGGCCGTCCCATTTGGCGCACAGCGTGGTGGTGGTGGGCAAGGCGTGGTAGACCGTCACCCGCAGCCCCGACGGATCGGGCTGCATGAAGCCGGCCGCCACATAGGCGTCATGCAGGATTCGAAAGCAGGCCTCCAACTCGTCCTGGGTGTCGGCGATCTTCAATTCGAGCCGGGGGTCGGGCTGCGGGTCGCAGTCGATCAACTCGCGGTAAAGGGCAAATCGCCAGTCACGCGGCAGCAGCGCCATCAGCGCACGCGCCGCCTGATGCCAGAGCTTGCGGGCCATCGAGACCAGGGATCTTTTCATTGGCTGTTTCGGGTCAGGTTCGTGGCTGGGGCCGTCTCGCAAGCACCGGGCTTGAAAGGGATTGCCCGGCACCCGCGCCGGCCATCCCCGTCAAACTCTGACGCCATGCGATCAAGATCGGCACAAACTGCAGGCGCTTGAGCCCCGCCTGGGCTGGCGGGGCACCAATATTGAGCGGCTGGGCTGGCTTTGGCGGCAGCCGCCGCCAGTTGCGCTGCCGGCATCCCCAATCCGGCACCTTGCCAGGCCCGTCCGGCCCGGCCGAAGGCGCTACATTGATCGGCACGCCGCCGGCTGGCGCGGCGCATCGCCTGGAGACCGGGTCATGAAGATCGCCTTTGCCTCGTGCATGTCCACCACCGTGTTTGCCCAACAGCCGGTGTGGGACCAGATCGCCGCGCACACGCCAGACCGGCTGCTGCTGCTGGGCGACTCGATCTACATCGACGCAACACCCTTCCCCAACAACCAGCACCCCAAGCAGGCGGCGCCGGTGGATTTCTTGCTGCATCTCTTCAAACGCTGGCAGTTGCAACTCGACCAGCCGCAGTTCCGCGCCTTGGTCAAGGCGGTGCCCACCGACGCGATCTGGGACGACCATGACTTTCTCTGGAACGAGCACGCTGAAGAGAAAGCCATCACCAAGAAAATCTATGCCGAGAACATCCGCATCTCACGGGCGCTGTTCAACGCCTTTTGCCGCACGCTGGAAGCCCGGCTGGCGCCGGGTAGTTTTCCCAGCGCCTACAACGACGCGGTCATCAACCAGGCCAATGAACCCGCGCCGGGCTACAAGTTCCGCAGCCTGGAGCCCGAGCTGAAACTGCACCTGACCGACGGCCGCTCGTGGCGCCTGGGGCGCGACATGCTCGGCGCCGCGCAGCGCGCGCTGATCGAGGCCCGGCTGGCCGAGTCGCCAGCGGCCGTGCACCTGCTGGCATCGGGCACGGTGCTGCGGGCCGACCAGGATGCGCGCTGGGATCTCTACGACGACTATGCCTGGCTCACCGGCCTGGCCCAGCGCTACAACATCCTGGTGCTCAGCGGCGACATCCATGCCAACCGGTTCAAGGCGATCAGCCTGGGCAATGGACGTTGGCTGTTCGATGCCACCTCGTCGGGCGCGGCGATCCAGATGATGATCGGGCTGGGCGCCAAGTGCCAGAACTTCGGCCTGCTCAGCACCGATCCCGGCCAGTTGCGGCTGGATTTTTTCTCGCACGGCACGCCCGACTCGGTCGGCTCTTGGGCCATCGACCGCCAGCACTGGACCCACACCAGCGTGGCTTGACGGCGGCTGTGCCGGCCGCTGCCGGCGCCCGTCAAGCCGCCCAGGCCAGTGACGGCCGCGCAATCGGCCGCAGGCTCTCGTAGGCACGGCAGGCACGCAGCACCAGTGCATCACCAAACATCGGCCCCACCAGTTGCAGGCCGATGGGCAGGCCGTCACGGGTCAGGCCGCAGGGGATGGTGGCGGCGGGCTGCTGGCTCAGGTTGAAGGGGTAGGAAAACGGCGTCCAGCCGAGCATGGCGGCGGCCGTGAGCGGGCTGTGGCCGGCCGGCCGGGCCTCAAAGGCCGGCACCGCCACCGCCGGGGTGGCGATCAGATCAAAACGCTGCATGAACTGGCGCAACCCGCTGCCCAGCGCGCCCCGGCGGGCCTGCAGTTGCTGCACGTCCAGCACCGACAGCCGCGCGCCCAGTGCCGCCTCGGCCTGGAAGTCGGGGTCGCACAGCGCCTGCTGGGCCGCGCTCAGGCCGCTCCAGACGCTGTAGGCGCCCAGAAACCACAGCCCGGTGCAGATGTCGAGCGGGTCATCGAAGCCCGGGTCCACCGCCTCGACGATGGC